>CANRLX010000009.1 GCA_947631615.1 uncultured Acetatifactor sp. | reverse complement strand
CCACTGCCGAACTGCTCAATAGATTTATTCAAATATAAGATTTTAGAAATTATGACATTCCGTATTGCAGATTCTTTATTTCCTTTTATGTATTCCTCCGGTTTGTAATTACTCGCATACGCTCCCGGACTATAAACCGA
Source organism: uncultured Acetatifactor sp. (assembly GCA_947631615.1). Classification (GTDB taxonomy): domain Bacteria; phylum Bacillota; class Clostridia; order Lachnospirales; family Lachnospiraceae; genus Acetatifactor. Next base: position 63,106 of record CANRLX010000009.1, on the reverse strand, counting down.
TATCAATCCCGGATGGATACATATCTCGTGATTTGTGTGTTCATTATAAACCGCGTGAGCAAAACTGTTAGAAAGGACCTCTCTGATCACGGCAACCGGAATTTCCGGAATCTCTTCTCTTTGTATTCCGATTATTTCACTTTTCCATTTCATATTTTGAAGAATATAATTTTCGGCAATATCAAGTAAATTATAAATATTATCCTCAAAAATCTTCATATCAATAAATGTAAGCTTTTCGTCTGTAGCAAATACCGCAGCTTTTAGTGTGACCGGCCGATTATTGCCAAACAAATATTCCCCGGCATGATTTAGGTTATCTCCATTAAGCAGTCCATACCTTTTAAGAATCATCGGACAGGTATATCTTCCATTCGGCATTCGTCCTGCCAGAACAGCTTTTTGCCAAAAAGATTTTACAGCAGTTCTGTCCACCTGTTTTATAGTAGCTGAAGATACGGCTCTTTCCCATTTTTCTTTATACTCATTTGATACAAAGAAATTCCTTAGTTCTTCCGGTGTAACCTCACGGTCTTCGTCCGCTGTTCTTAAATAATAACGTCCTGCTGCGGAATATGGCGTATTATCTCCATTAAATTCAACCTTGATCAGATGTTTTCCACACATCTCTACTTCTTCAACAACAGGATATATCTGTGGTCTTATATTTTCATAAATAGTCCTTGAAACATCACGAAGCGATGATTCTGAAACATCTTGGCCACAAACATCGCCACTTGGCTTCACGCCAAAATAAAGTGTTCCCACCCCATGTTTATTTAAAATGGCGGATATAGAGATCATTGCCTCTTTCATTTCTCCGGTTGTTTTTTTAAATTCAAGCGTTTCCGTTTCTTTCCCTAAATTCATCTGTGTACCTCTTTTTCTAAGTGACATTATCATACCATAAAGTGACATTTTTGTCACTGAAAATTTTGAAAAATACTTATTCTGTAAAATCCACATAAAAACTATGAAGGTCATATGGTAGCTGAAACCGACGCAGATGGCAAAAACTCGGAGACATTGAACCGCAGAGTATCTCAGGACTGGTTTCCTTTGCCGTTCTCAATATGCCGCTCTTAAGAGTGCGCTTGATATCGCCGACGACGCGGATCCTGTTGTTGTGCTGGCTATTGTCCTCGTAAAAAAGCGGCAGATAACTCAATCTGTACTTTTTACTGAGCATTTATTTTCCTCCGCAATTTTCCAAAAATTTCCTCGTGGCACATCCGCATGGTATCTTCTGCCGCGATTCTGTCTGCCTTATCCAATACAGCTTCTCCCCCATCTGTCAGCCTCGAATATTCTTCCAGACTGAGTACCACCATTGCGCCATATCCATTTTTCGTCAAATATACAGGTTCACCCGCATTTACAATTTTCTCAATATCCGGAAACTTATTTCTCAAATCGGAAACAGGTCTGATCTGCAGCATATGCTTTCACTCCTTATCAAAATTTTATCTAAATTATATCATTTCCTTTGTTCTGCTCTACTATTCCGCAAAAAGCAACGGTTATTACAGATATTTCTTGTTTCTGAATCATAATGGCGTTGGATGTGAAAAGTTCTTTTCCCCTTAAAGCAAAAGGGGCAACTTTCTCAAGAAAAGCTGCCCTAATAAAACACCATATTCACTGTAAATCTTGCCATATCAAGCCTCTTCCCCAAATGGTGTAGTAGTAGTGTAGTAAACGCCTTTACCCTCCGTAAAACCATTGATTTTACAGGCTTTTTCGGAACTTTTCAATATCCTGCCGTGGCAGACGAAAAGTATTTTTATCATAGTTATATATCCCTTCATAAGCCTGTAAACCATAATTTTTCAGGAGTGGCGTTTTACTCTGATTTTGGTTTTTGCCCTGATTTCATGTAAAGTTTTACAAATCTACACAAATTCACGGGCAAATGGTGTAGTATAAAAATTAGCCTTCATCTCAAACATTGCGATGTGAACGCAACGACAGCGAGGAACATCATTCCAAGCTGGCACCCGCCACATTTTTGTCACATTTCTATTGTACCATATCCAAGCCAGCTTTACACCACAGGATTCACCAAAAACGTAAAAAACCAAAACCGTTTCAGTAAAAAAACTTCTGTTCCATGTGCCGGTCGATCAAATAATCATCCACAAAAAAACGGCCACCCCAGCAGAAAAAATTTGACATAAAAAAAGAAAAACCGATGAAGTGCGAGCTATCACAAATTCATCGGTGCTACCTTAAATCCACGTCCCTGCTTGTACTTTCCCACCGTGTATTCTAATGATGATTGGGTATCAATCATTTAAGAAATCACTACATTTTGACATCTATATATCGTTATCTTTCTGGCTTAACTCTTCTTCCATCTGCGCCAGCTTTTTCTGCAATTCCTTAATTTTTTTCTCATCTGTTTTCGTAAAATTATCCTATTCGACGGGCTTTAGCAGATAATCAAACGGCTGCACCTCAAAGGACTAAAAACACCATCTCCTTCAGCACAGTGATAAAAATCAAAAAACCTTTGTAACCCCTGCTTCTCATTTTCTTCGCCGTTTCTATTCCGTCAAGCCGCTTCATCTGAATATCAAGAAACAGAATATCTATATCCTTATCGCTATCCAATAATTCTTCCCCACTCGAAAACAAAAGGAGCTTAAATAAGCATTTTATCCTTTCTCCCAAATCCCAACAACAAGGATGCCCTTCACCGGAAAACACAAGACCTATTTCCAATATTATTATTAGTATTATGGCACATGAAAAATAAATAGTCAAAAAATTTGCGGCCTCTGCCCCGCCCGTCCCACTTTTTCTAAGAGACCTGATGCCGCACAAAAATTTTATAGGAAACGATAGCGCCTATTCCCACAAAGAGAAAGGCAGCCGGCACAGCCAGGATGGCGTATAATAAACCGTTGTTTCCCTGGTCCACCGACATAAGGGAAACGAATTGCGCGTGGTACAACGGCAAAAGCACGATGATCCGAAACAGCGGGCTCGTTTCAGACACAGGCAGAAACACCGGAAAAAGGTAAGCTGCCGCAGAGGCGGCTAATGCTGCCGTCTGGCTTTTACATCCGGCGGACAAAACCAGTGTGATGCCTGTAACACTGACGGCTCCGGTAAAGGCCAAAAGGATTTGATATTTCAACAATGTGCCGCAGGTAATATTAAAAGGGATATACCCCTCGGCAAATCCTGCAGGAGCAAAGAGGACACTGCAATCCAGTCCGCTGCCTCCATAAAGCAAAAGGGCATAGATTAGGTTGACCGCCGAAACGGCCGCTGTCACAAGCACTGCGGCCAAAAAGCTTCCAATGACCTTTGCCGCCGCACAGGTGGTTCTCCCGTATCTGCTTGTCAGAATGATGTTATCAACCCCTCCATACTCACCGGAAAAAACAGGAGCGATCATAACAACGATCACAAAGGACAAAACCAGAAACACCTTTACCATATTTTCACTTGTTTTGAGCCAGCCGTAGGTATATCCGATTTTAATTTCTTCGTCGCCAAAGACATCCGAAACGCGAAGCCCGTTCCAGTTCCCGTCTAAATCGGAAAATTTACGAAACACCGCCGATTGCGTGGCATTGTATTGAAGATACGCCGCATTCATGCCGTGCAGATCCCGCGTGGGCTTAAAATCTTCCATGATTTGCCGCACCTTTTCATCCGTCAGCATCCCCTCATATTTTTTCGCAATGGCCTTGTCGATTTCAACGGCCGTCCCTCCCGAGCCCTCCTTGCTGATCCCGTCAAAGGCATTCATATTCTGATACGAGGAAAAGCCAAAAAGAAACGACAAACACAGCAAGACAAACCAAGCGGCCTGTGTAAGCCGGTTAAAAAAGATCTTCCGCAGCTCAAATAGAATCAATTTTTTCATCTTTCTTCCTCTCCCTTGAAATAATATAAATATAAATCCTCCAGATTGGGCTGTACCGGTACTGCATTTCCCATGGGCGGCCGGTCTGCGATGATCCGCAACACGGTCTCGTCTCCGTCGGTATTTCGCAGATTGCTTGTGGTAAACGCGGCGGCGTATTTTTCCGCGCGAACGGACGGAACCGTACATTCCCATACCTGCCCGTCGATTTCCGAAGTGATTTCCTGCGGTTTTCCAAAATGAATCAGTTTGCCGGATTTCATCAGGATGATTTCTTCTGCAATAAATTCCACATCCGAAACAATATGCGTGGACAGGATGACAATGCGGTCCTGGGCGAAGGCGCTGATCAGATTGCGGAATCGCACACGTTCCTTCGGATCCAGTCCCGCCGTCGGCTCGTCCAGGATCAAAATATGCGGATTATTCAGCATTGCCTGCGCAATTCCCAAGCGCTGCTTCATACCGCCGGAAAACGTCCTGATCTTGTGTCCGCCCTCCTTCGATAACCCCACCGCTTCCAATAACTGCCTGGATTTTTTCCTTGCGCTTTTTTCGCTCAATCCTTTTAAGGCAGAGACGTACAGCAGAAAATCAAACGCCGTAAAGTTGGGATAATACCCGAAATGCTGCGGGAGATAGCCCAAAAGCGCGCGGTACTTTTCGCCCAGCCCCGCAATGTTTTTCCCGTCCAAAACGATTTTTCCGAAGGTTGGCGTCTGAAGGCCGCACAGCAGCCGCATCAGCGTCGTCTTGCCCGCCCCGTTTGCGCCTAACAGGCCATATACCCCATTGGACAACGTCATATTCAAATGGTCGACGGCCGTTTTGGAACCAAATTTCTTTGTCAGTTCGATCGTTTTTAGTCTCACTCTCTCTTCTCGCTCTCCCTTCCGGCAAAATATTTCGCGCGGTCCCGTCTGTACGGCGCATTGCCCGCACAAAAATACTCCCCTGTGACTTCAAGGGGAGTATAAAAAATAATTATCTACTTTTTATCTACAATTCGACACCATCTTTTGTCCTAAAAAGCGCAGTCACTTTTGCGCCGTCCGCCGTGTTTTCCATCTGCAGGCAGCCGCCGTGATGTTCACAGAGGATCCTGCAGATATACAGTCCTAACCCAAAGTGTTCCGAGTGATCCTCTTCCTCCGTGAAGTAGGGCTCCACAGCCTTGCGCAGCGCCTCCTCCTGAAATCCGTTTCCGTCATCCGCTGCCGAAATCCGCAGACCGTCCTCACACCATTCAAAGGTGAGCGTTACCGCGGCATTTGCGTAACGGGCGGCATTTGCGATCAGATTATTACACACCTGGGAAACAAATTCGGTATCAACGGACAGTTCCCGTATCAGGGCTCGGTTTTGCCGATAGAGCTTTTTCCCCTGCCTTTCGCATACCATTTCCGCGCTTTCAAACAGCGAAGACAAAAACGGCTGCAAAAGAACGGTCCTGTACTCTGGCTGCGCATCCTCCAAACGCCGTAGGTGACTCATTCCCGTTACATAGGCTTCCATGCGGGATAGATGCCTTCCCATCGTAACTGCCGTTTCCCTAGTCTGTGGATCATCGCTTGCCTGCAGCATTTCGTCGTACCCTTTCAGCACGGTGAGCGGAGTCCGAAGCTCATGCGCAAAAGCGGCGTTAAGCCTCTTTCGCTCCTCAAGCTGTCTCCACATCTCGGAAAAATTCTCCGCAAGCTTCCTCCGCATACTTTCAAAAGAAGTACAGATCTGTCCCAACTCGTCCTCACTGTCATATCCGACGGAAAAGTCAAGGTCATTATCCGCGATTTTTTCGGATGCCGACCGCAGCCTTGCAAGCGGTTCCTGCAGCTTATTCTTATAAAATAAAAGCACCGCTCCCAAGATGCACAAAGCGGAATAAAGCGGTGTCGCAAGCACAGGAAGGACTTCTAACAGGGCCGTCACGCGTTCGTCCCGCTCCGTCAGGGGAACGGGCGCGCCATCGATGTAGACGCCGTCCCCCAGCTGCCTGCCCTGTTCGTTTGTCAAATAATACTTTTCGCCGGAGACGGGATAGGACTCTCGGATCGCGTTTGTGATACGGTTGCACAGAAAAGCGGTCATAAAGGAAAGGGCGAGTGCCAGCACCACAAACATAATCACATACAGCATGAGACTTTTTCGGAGTGACAAATCCCGCCCTTTATGTCTTACCTTTTCCATTGATATCCACACCCCCAAACGGTTTTGATATACGCCCGATCCGTGTATGCGGCAATTTTCATCCGTATTCTGCGGATATGCTCAGCCACAACACTGCTGTCCCCCTCCTTATCATAACCCCAGATGCGCTCATAGATCCGTTCTTTGTCAAAAATTTGTCCCGCATTTTGGGATAACAGTTCCACAATGTCAAACTCCTTCTTGGCCAGCCCGATGCGCTGATCCGCAAAAAAGAGGCACCGTTGGGAATAGTCAACCGTTAATTCGCCGGAAAATCTGACCTGCGCTTCCATCCCCCGCCTTGCTTCGCGCCGCAGGTGCGCAGATACCCGTGCCTCAAGCTCCACAAGAGAGAACGGCTTGACAATATAATCGTCGCCTCCGGCGGCAAAGCCTTTTACCTTGTCGGCATCTTCGATTCGGGCAGTCAAAAAAAGGATCGGACAGGATAGATGATCACGGATGCGTTTACAGACCTCCAGACCGTCCATTTGCGGCATATTGATATCAAGCAATAAAATATCCGGATGCCTCTCCGCCTGTTTTAAGGTGTCCGCTCCATTTACAGCGGTCAGGACCATATACCCCTTGCTCTCAAAAAAGCTGCGGAGCATTGACACAATATCCGGTTCATCATCCGCGATCAGTATTTTCGGTTTCATTTCGACGCTCCCTGTGTGTTTTGATCCGTCTTTCCTTTCAACGATACCAGGTAATTTTCAACTATTTCTCTACAGTTGTCCTTTATTTTAAACTTTTTTCACAGATTTTCCAACCGTCTTTCTTTTTCATTTTCCATCCCTGCAGTTGGGCCTCCTTGCAAGGTCAAAATGACATCTGCCTTCTGAGCCGGCTCCAAAAAACAGCAAGGGGCTCATTCGCAGTCTCTTCGTCCAGACTTCCTGTCGGCTCATCTGCCGGCAGGACGAACGCATTGCAAAGAGAGTTTAAGCAAATCTTAAACAAATCATAATGGAGATGTAGGTGCATTTTTGGTAAGATAATAACACTGAGAGCAAGAAATTTTGAGAGTAGCAAGGAGGAAAATATGTTACCGATTTCAGACATTCTTGTCCGCTCAATAAGCGGGTATGTGTTTCTAGTTCCGGCTCTTATATTTTATTTCTTATTCCTTAAAAAATCGAAAAGAAAGCAAAGCGCTTTCCATATTTGTGCTGTGTTTTTGTTTTATTATTATCTTTTCGGGATTTTGACCGTAACAGGAATTGGTTATACAAGTACAATGTCATTCCGCCCCAAAATCTCTCTGATTCCGTTTTTTGATATGATAAGCGGACCAATAGATACCATACTGAATGTTGTTTTATTTGTTCCGTTAGGGTTTTTCCTGCCATTGCTGTATCAGGAATACGGCCATATAAAGACCGTTGTATTAACGGGCTTTCTGTTTTCTTTATCTGTTGAAATCTTTCAGATGTTTGGATGGGGTTCAACGGATATCAATGACCTTATTACAAATGAGAAAAAAGTTTCAATCTAAAAATACTAAGGATATAGTCGAAGTGTTTTTGTTTTCCATTTACACATTTATAGTCATGGTTACAATGCAGCCTTGGGTAATTCATGATTTGCTTAATGTTGGATAAATCAAACAGTACATGATTGGTTCCCTCGGGATATTGACAGCTCCATCCGATCGGGTTATGATGGGTATATAGTTTGTATGAAATTAAATTGCATCATTTTAAACTGGGAAGCGGAGCGCTTCACTTTTTTGCAGAAAAGAGGAGAGATTCTATGAAGGAAGAAAAGACAAAAACCCGTATGCCGCAGATTGGCGAGGCGGTATTCTGTATCGCCTACCTGGCGTTTGACCTGATCGCGGCTGTCGTATTCTTTGCAAACGCAAATGGCAGTCAGGCACTTTTTCTGTTCGGTATTCTGACGCTTGTCCTCGGCGGAGGGGATGCGTTTCATCTGGTTCCGAGAATCCTTACGGCCTTTCGGGGCTCCTTTCCCGGGGAGGAGTGGTGGTCCGGCCTGGGGCTTATGGTTTCGTCCATTACCATGACCGTGTTCTACGTGCTCCTGTTTTACGTTTGGAGAGCCGTTTTTCCGCAGCTTGCCTGCCCCACAGCCCTGCTCGCTCTGACCTGGGGCAGCGCCGTCCTCCGGATCGCGCTGTGCCTGTTTCCACAGAACAACTGGTTTCACAGGGAGGGAAATCCGCGCTGGGGAATCTACCGAAATATCCCCTTTGCCGTGACGGGTCTGTGTCTTGTGATCCTATTCCTCCTGTCCGGCAACACCGGCGGATACGGGCTGTGGCAGATCTCCGTCGCCATTGTTATCAGCTTCGCCTGTTACTTTCCGGTGGTGCTTTGGGCCAAGAAAAAACCGATGATCGGGATGCTGATGATGCCCAAAACCGCGGCGTATGTCTGGATGATCTGCATGGGACTTTGCCTGATCTAGCGGGAGGAGTCCTCCGTTTCCTGCCTCATCTTTTCCAGGGCTTTCTCCTTCCCCATCCCCTCCAGGATCCTGGTCTCATACCCCGGGATGCTTCTGTCAAAGCCGCATACCCGCTTGTAGGGACAGTAGGTACAGGCGCTCTCCGCCCCCTTTTCATACGGGTTCACCCCAATCCTTCCCTCCAGGATCTCTCTGCCGATCCCCCGTATCTTCTGGTTTACATAATCGGATACCACCTGCAGTTCCTGGGCGGAGAGCACTCCGGAACGCGCCGTGAAGGTGCCGTCCTTTTTCCTCTCCACCGGAATCACGTCAGACTTCTCCCCCATCGTTTTATCCAGCCGCTCTATAATATCCGGCTCCCCGTTTACCACGCCGTTCATGCGGAGCATCCCCAGGATCTTCTCGTTGATCTCCTGATCCGAAAGCTCCTCCGCCGTCTCCACGGTGGGATCGTCAATGTGATAGTACAAAAGGGCCGCCGGCACGACCTCCTTGTCCGGATGCTTCCTGGCCTCCATCTCCATCGCCGCGTTCAGATACACCACCAGCTGCAGCTGCAGGCCGTAATACAGGGCCGCCAGATCAAACTGCCTGCCGCCCGACTTATAGTCGATCACCTTCACATAGACGTGATCTTCATCCTCCGCGGTGTCAATGCGGTCGATCCTCCCTCTCAGGTACATCCGCTCCTCCTCGGACAGCGCCACGTTGACGCTGTCCAGATCCTCCGCGAACCGGAAAGACAGCTCGTAATCGTCCGGCACAAAGGCCCCCTTCCGAAGCTGGCTCTGCAGAGTCAGCACCGTCCGGACCAGGATCCGCCCCATGCGGGTGATGGCGTACTCGCTGCGCGCACTGCTGTACAGCACCGTCTCCCCATAGACGGCGGCATACTCCTCCAGCGCCTCCTTCACCGCCCGCTCCCCAAATTCCTCCGAAAAGTCAAACCATGTGTGTCCGCTCTCCGCCAGCTTTCCGGCAAAGCGCTCCAGCACCGCATGAAACACATTTCCCATGTCCACCGCCTCAAAGCCAAACTCCTCCCTCTCCCGCAGCGTCAGCCCGTACTGTAAAAAGTGCCGGTACGCGCAGGCGGCGTAAGTCTCCAGTCGGGTGACGCTGTTCTCCAGGTTTTTCCCGTACAGCGCCCTGGCCACCGCCTTCGAGAGGGCGTGGCCGCGGTATCGCGCAAAGGCGGCGTCCGTCAGAAGATCCCGTCTGTCCCTCTCCCCGCTCTCCCCGTAGGCCTGATAGATGGTAAAAAGCTCCCTTGTCCCCTCCGCGGACACGCTGCCAAGCGCATACTCCCGCAGTCCCTCCGCCAGATAGCGCAGCCCCTCCCGGGGCGTCACGATCTGTTCCAGGACGCTTCGGTTCTGCGGATACCGGATCTGGATATCGGGAAACAGCTTCCGCACCGTGTCGATCAGATAGGCGGGGCGCAGGCTCTTCCCCTGGCTGTCCACCTTCGCGTAGGAGAGGTAGAGCCTGTGGGAGGGCTTTGTCATATTCAGATACAGGTACAATCTCTGAATAAACATCTGCTGCCTGGGGCTGGGCGCCAGCTCCAGATCGGACTCCCTCAGAAATTCGCGGTCCATATCCGAGATGATCCCGCCCCTGGAGGCGCTCTTCGGTATGTTTCCGTCGTTGATCCCCAGGAAAAAGAGCGCTTTTACCTGCTTTAGGCGGGTGCGCTCCATATCGCCCGCCACCACGCGGTCCACGTTCTGGGGAATGGTCCCCACCTCGATCTCCCCGAAACCGGCCTCCAGGATATCCGCAAACTCCTGCAGGGAAATCTTCTCCTCCCCCAAAAGCCCATAGATCTGATCCAGAAGCTCCATCACCAGACGGTAGATCTGCGCATACTCCCTCTCTCTGGACAGTTGTCCCTTTTCATGAAAAGCACTTTCCAGCCCTGACAGCTTCTGCTGCACCCGATTCTGCACCAGAAAATCGTAGAGGCTGGTCACATAGTCCCTGGCCGCCGCACGCTTGTCCCGGCACAGCATCGACACCTGCCCCATCAGCTGTCCCCGCAGCCCGTTTAAATGCCGAAGGGGCTCTTCCTCCTCCCCCATCTGCGGGGTCTTCTGCGTAAAGAGGCGCTCCCATCTGCGGGCTCCCCGAATCCCGGTCTCAAGCACATAGTTTTCCAACAGATCCACGTCATTTCGGGAGAGGTCGGCCATACCGCTCCGCAGATAGTGAAACACCGCCTCGTAGGAGAAATCCTGGAGAAAGAGCTCCAGGGCGCTCCTGATATATTCTATCATGGGGTTTAACACGATCCCCCGGGTGCGGTCGATAAAGCAGGGGATCCCCAGCTGCTCAAACTCCACCTCCACATAGGGCGCATAGCTTGCCAGATCGCCGGTGATGACGGCCACATCCCGATACGCAAGCCCCTGTGTCCGCACCAGCTCCTGGATAAAAAGCCCCGCCTGACGCACCTCATCTCTGGGCGTGGCGGCCTCAAAAACGCAGATCTCCTCCTGCTTTCCCGCAAAGGGCTTTGCCGTGTAGCGAAAAAGCCCCCTCTCCAGGTGCAGAAGCGCCGGCGCATCCACAAAGCGGTGCCGCTCGTTTCTCCGCACCTGGCACTTCTTGAAAAAGACGGCCTGCTTTTCGGGGTCCGAAAAGGAAACGTCCCGTCCACCGCCCGCAAGGATCATCACGTCTTGTCCCCGCGGGACGCCGGCCTGCTCTGCCAGCCTTTCCAGATCCGCCACCGTCTTTTTGCTCAGATGAAAAAGCCTCTGCTCCCCGTCCGCCTCGTAGGGATACTCCCCCTCGCCCAGGGTGACGGTCACAATGGTCTCCGGACACAGGCGCATAATCTCCTGGATCAGCCGGTTCTGGATCGGCGTAAAACCGGTAAAGCCATCGAACGCCACCACGCTGTTCAAAAGCAGCCTGGAGCGGGAGAGGGAACGTCTCAGCACATCCAGCGTCTCCTCCGTGGTGATAAAATTCCCTTTGATGTATTCCTGAAATCCCCGATACAGGGTCTTTAAATCCCGCAGCTTGCCGCACAGGGCTCCCCTTTTCTGGGAAAATTCGATCAGCCTGTCCACATCCTCGACGCGGATGCCGTACTGCATAAATTCAGAGAGCGCGCTCTTCACCTCGTGGATATACCCCTGCCTGTGGAGAAATCCCCCCAGCGTAGGAAGCTCCTCCTTAAGATCCGCCGCCACCTTCTGCAGCACCAGGCTCTTTCCCGTGTCGTCCAGCACGGGCACCTCCCGGGCGCCCACCTCCTCCAGGATGCGGTGGCTGAGCCGGCCGAAGCTCAGCACATCGATATTCATGATGCCGCCCCGATCGTGCAGCGTCACCAGCTCCTTCTGGGTCTGCATGGTAAACTGATCCGGCACAAGGATCAGGAAATTTTGATCCGGCTGCGCCAGCGACCGCTCGATGATCTCCCGATAGAGCCCTCTGCTTTTTCCTGCCCCCGACGCCCCGAAATAAAACCGTAAACTCATAGCCCTTCCTCTTTCAGATAAAACCGCCACAAAAAGTCCGCGGCTTCCTCGGCGTAGTCGATGCCGATCCGCTTGCCCGCAAGGATCCTGGCCGGATCCACCTCGATGCCCTCCGTCACATAAAAGGAGCCGCTCCGCGTCAGATCCTGGTCGTTGTCCGCGCGGGTGATCCCCATAGCAATGCAAAGCTTTCCCGGGCCGTCCGCCAGGTGCTTTTCGATCGAACGGGGCGCCTGTCCCCTCGGAGCCCTTTGGCTTCGCAGCCTGGCCATCCGCTCCCGGGACTCCCCGTCCGCCGGCACGACGCTGCGGATCAGCACCGCCTGCGGCACATCCTCCGCGGCCGCAACGATATTCATACAGCAATACATTCCATAGATCAGATACACGTAAGAAGTTCCGCCGATGTGAAACATGGGCTCCGTCCGCCCCGTCCTTCTGCCCCCATAGGCGTGAGAGCCCTTGTCGTCCTCTCCCATATAGCTCTCCACCTCGGTGATCACTCCCCGCACGGTTCCCTCCGGCGTCTCATGCACCAGGATCTTTCCCAAAAGCTCCCGCGCCACCGTAATGCCGTCCCTGGTAAAAAACTCCCGGGGCAGCCTGTTTCTCTCCTCTGCCTTCACCATACCGCATTGCCCCTTTCCCACGGTTCCTCCGCTTACCGGACCCGATCCATCCGTCCCGCTCTTCACCGCAGATCCAGCTCCACCGGACAGTGATCCGATCCCATCACCTGGGTGTGGATCTTCGCGTCCGCCAGCCGTTCCGTCAGGCATTGGGAGACCACAAAGTAGTCGATGCGCCAGCCCGCGTTTTTGGCTCTCGCCTGAAACAGGTACGACCACCAGGAATAGACGCCCGTCTGCTCCGGATAAAAGTACCGGTAGGTGTCCACAAAACCGCTCTGCAGCACCCTTCCAAAACATTCCCTCTCCTCGTCCGTAAAACCGGCGTTCTTACGGTTCGTTTTGGGGTTTTTCAGATCGATCTCCTGATGCGCCACGTTCAGATCCCCGCAAAAGATCACCGGCTTCTTCTCCTCCAGCCGCTTTAGATAGGCCAAAAAATCCGCCTCCCATCGCATCCGGTATTCCAGGCGCGCCAGATCCCTCTGGGAGTTCGGCACGTACACCGTCACCACATAAAAGTCGGCAAACTCCGCCGTGATCACCCGCCCTTCCCTGTCGTGCTCCTCCACGCCGATGCCGTATGCCACCTCAAGGGGCTTTTCTCTGGCAAAGAGCGCGGTTCCGGAATACCCCTTCTTCTCCGCGTAATTCCAGTATTGATAATAGCCGGACAGCTCCAGGTCGTGCTGTCCCTCCTGCAGCTTTGTCTCCTGAAGGCAGAACACGTCCGCGTCCGCCTCTCGGAAAAAGTCCAGAAATCCCTTCTGCAGACACGCCCGCAGTCCGTTTACGTTCCAAGATATCAGCTTCATTGGTTTCTCCTCCCATAACAGCGCCATTTTCCGCAAAACAAAAAGTGCTATGATATCACTGACAGTAATATCATAGCACAAATTCCCGCTCTTTCAAATAGCGCTTTACGGTCTCTGGCCCAGACCGCCCTCCAGGGTGATCGTCTCGCCCGTCATAAACTTAAAGTCGGGGGATGCCAGCTGTACGCAGACGCGGCCGATCTCCTCCTCCGCATCTCCATAGTGCCCCATGGGAGGCATCTTTACATTCTCCTGAAACGCCTCCGGATAGGCCTGCTGAAACTTCTCCAGCTGGGATGTCCACGCCAGAGGGCAGACGATGTTTACATTGATGCCGTCCTTGCCCCACTCGGTCGCAGCCACACGGGTCAGTCCGCGGACACCCTCCTTGGCGGCTGCGTAGGCGCACTGGCCGAAGTTGCCGAAGAGTCCCGCGCCGGACGCGAAATTGATCACAGAGCCCTTGGTCCTGGCGAGATAAGGATAGCACGCTTTCATATAATAAAAGGTAGCGTACAGGCCGGAATACAATGCCAGATCAAACTGCTCCGTGGTGTGGTCCGCCAGCGTCACACCCGACGCCGATGCCTGCGCGTTGTTGATCAGGACGTGAATGTCCCCAAACGTATCGATGGTCTGCTTCACCACGTTCTGCACCACCGCCTCATTGTCGGCGCCCGCGTTGACGTCCGCCTGCACCGTGAGGACCTTAATGCCGTACTTTGCCTCCAGATCTTCCTTGGCATCGCTCAGCTTCTGCACATTGCGTCCGGTGATCACCAGATTTGCGCCCTCCTTCGCGTAGGCGGTGGCAATCCCATAGCCGATGGAACCGCACCGTCCGTTACTCAGAGTCGCCTTGCCGGCGCCTGTGATGATCGCTGTTTTTCCTGTCAAAAACCCCATTGTCATGACCTCCTTTTTCCCTTTCTCTGTCTGGGATTCTATCCAGTCTATCTCTGGAATTATATCCAGTCTATCATTTTCTATAAATTGGGTCAATCCCCTTACTTTTTTGGTGGAAAAAAAATGCAAGGTCTGTTACAATAATAACGGCACACTTGCACGCAAGGAGATCAACCATGGGGACGAACGCAAATTCAGAAATCCTGAAAAACCTACTCCGAAAAAAACTGTTCCTGTTTGATATCGACGGCACCATCGCCGTGGGCGACACGCTCTACGCGGGAAGCCGCGAGCTTCTGGACCACATTGCCGCCGTCGGAGGAAAGGCTTACTATATTACCAACAATTCCACCCGAAGCGGGGCGGACTATGTGAAAAAATTTAAGGACGCCTTCGGCCTTGTGACCACCGAGGACCAGTTTGTCACCTCCGGCCATATGACCATCCGCTTTCTGCGGGAGCACTACCTTGGCAAGAAGATCTTCGCCCTGGGAACCGCGTCCTTTGTGGAGGAGCTTCGCAGAAACGGCCTGAATGTCACGGAGATCTGCGAGAAGGGAATCGACTGCGCGCTGGTGGCATACGACAGCGAATTAAACTACAAAAAGCTGATCCAGATCAGCCAGGTGCTCCTCACCATGGACGTCCCTTTCTACGCCACCAATCCGGATCTGCGCTGCCCTACGGACTTCGGCTTCATTCCCGACTGCGGCGCCATCTGCGACATGATCACCGCCGCCACGGACAAAGTTCCCGTCTATCTCGGGAAGCCCAGCAAGGAGGTGGTCGCGCGCTGCCTCGAGCTGTCCGGCTTCTCTCCGGAGGAGACTCTGGTCGTCGGGGACCGGCTCTACACCGATATTGCCTGCGGCATCAACGGCGGAGTGGACACCTGTGTGGTATTCACCGGAGAGGCCAAGCCCTCCGATCTGGCCAACACCGCCTATCCCCCCACCTACGCCTTCACCAGCATCGCCGAGCTCTACCGCGCATGCCGCGGCCGATAGACTCCTTATATGCTCTTTTTGATAATTCCGATCCCCAGAGGGTACGGTCCCGTGTGGACGCCGATCGCCGCTCCGATCTGATAGAGCGGAATGTCCGCCTCGCCGTATCCGTTATTCCGGATCGCCGCGATCAGATCCTCTCGGAACCTCTGAGCCTCCTCCCTGTCATAGCCGTATCCCAGACAAATACTGTAATCGCTGACATTGGCCTTCTGCTCCTTCAGATAGTTCAGCAACAGATCGATGGTCTTGTACACCGTCCCCTTCCTGCTCCTGCCGATCCCCGAGGCAAAGATCTCTCCCTGCTTTAAGGTGATGATGGGCCGGATGCCCAGGACGCTGCCCGCCACGCTCGCCACCTTGCCGATCCGTCCGCCGTGCTTCAAATATTCTATATTTCCCACCGTGAAAAAGATCCGTCCGGTCTCCTTGATTTCCTCCAGCCGCGCCACCGTCTCCTGATATCCCATGCCGCTCTCCCGCATCCGCACGGCTTCCAGGACGTAGAGTCCCTGCAGGACCGTATCCACCGTGGAGTCGATCACCGCGATCTGGGCCTTGGGATATTCCTCCAAAAGCAGATCCCTGGCGTTTGCGGCGGACTGCACGGAGCCGCTGAATTTGGCCGTGATACAGATACAGATAACCGGTATGTTCTCCTTCACAAACGGCAGAAAGACATCCGCATAGTCCTGCACGGAAGCCATGGAGGTCTTGGGGTACACCTTGGGATTGTCCACCATCTGCTGGTAAAACTCCCGCACGCCGATCTCCACGATCTCCTTTTGATAGTGCTCCTCGTCAAAGGACACATAAAACGGAACCACACTCACGTTTTTCTCCGCCGCGACCTCCGGCGGAAGGTCACAGGACCCATCGCTGACAATATGATATGCTTCGCTCATCTTCATCCCTCATCCCACTCTATGGTATATCGTATGGCACTCTGCTACGGTGCCCTCTACAGAGCATAGAATACCATTTTACAACGGGAAAATCAATAGTTTTTTGACATTATCAATACATTTCCTAGAAATCAAAAACTTTAAATCTGGTTTTTATAACCACTTGCCTGATATCTGGGGAAATTTGGCCCGCTCCGCAAAGTTGCACTTGCAATTCTGCGCCATCGTGTTATAATAGTTGTCATGGAAGCATAGCTCAGCCGGGATGAGCGTTCGCCTCACACGCGAGAGGTCAGGGGTTCGAGCCCCCTTGCTTCCACGAAAGCCCCAGGCGGCGCAGACGTGTTTGCACTTGTCCGCCTGGCAGCGTTTTATGGCCGCTGAAAGAAAGCCCGAAACGGTTCGCCGTCTCGGGCTTTCTTTTTCCCCGTCCGCAATCCCCAGCTATCCGGAAAGGCACTCCTCATACAGCCTGAGCACGTTGCCGGAAAAGATCCTGTCCAGCTCCCCCTCGGAAAAACCCGCCCGCTTTAGCGCCTGCCACAGCCGCTCCATGCTCTGAACGCCGGGCAGCTCCCTGTTTGTGTCGATCCCGTCAAAATCGCTTCCCAGCCCCAGCACCTCGATCCCTCCGACCTTCACAATGTGCCTGGCGTGCCGCGCCGCATCCTCCACCCCTCCGGCACCGGAAGCCGCCGTCTTTTCAGACGCCTCCCGCAGAAAATCCGCGCAGAAGTTAAGCCCTATGACGCCGCCCTTCTCCGCCAGCTTCCGGATCATATCATCCGTCAGGTTCCTGGCGTGGCGGCACAGGCTTCTTGCGTTGGAATGGCTTGCCACAAAGGGCTTTCCCGTATGCTCCCACACCTGATAAAACCCTGCGTCCGACAGATGGGAGACGTCCACGATCATTCCCAGCGCTTCCATCTCCTCCAAAAAAACCAGCCCCCGCTCCGTGAGGCCGTCCGGATGCGAATGGGGGGATCCCAGCTCATTGGGATAGTTCCAGGTGAGCGTCATCATCCGCACTCCCATCCGGTACAGCTCCTTTAGCTTCTCCAAATCTCCCCCGCAGACGCCGCCCTCCTCCACCGTAAGCAGGGCGGACATCCTGTGGGCGGCATCGTTTCGGGCAATGTCCGAAAAGCGGTACACCGGAGCGATCCAGTCCTCATTTGCCGAAAGCTCCTGCCGATACCGCCGGTAAAGCCCGCATACCCGCTCCCACGGATCCTTATCCTTTGCGAGGTCCACAAACAGCGCAAAATTTTGCAGGAGATATCCGCTCTCCCGCATCCGTCTCAAATCCAGATGCAGATCGTTTTCCCGCAGAAAGACCCTCTTTCCCTCCGCGCTTCGCTCCTCCAGAACCGATATGGTATCGCAGTGCATATCCGCAATTTTCATGTCTCTCCCTGCCCGAACCCGTATTTTTGTCTCTCTATCTGTTGTATGCCGACGATCCGCCGGTTATTCCGGCAGGCTCACCGGTTCGTCCCGTTCGGTTTTCCACCGGGGCACATTCTCCACCACATGATTCTCCAGATACTCCTTCCAGAGGGGGATGTACTGGGCTTTTAAATGAACGCCGTCGTAGGTGTAGGACGGGATCAGGCCGCCGTCCTCGCCGCAGACTGCGGAATTGACATCCAGGTAGTAGGTCCTCACATTGTCGACCATTTGGGCAAGCCCCTCATTCCGCTCCCGGATGCCCTCGTTGGTAATGTAGTCCCCCTGGGCGGAGCGCTCCTCGGTCACCTTCAAAATGCCCTGGATATAGATCACGGCATCCGGCTGCAGCTCTTGAATGTGCTCCACCACCTCCCGATATTTCTCAAGAAAGGTGTCCGCCGTGCCGGTGCCAAGCTCATTGATTCCCACCATCAGATAGATCTTGCCAAACCGATGCTCCCCCAGCGCCTCCTCTATGGTGGCCTTCTCCCCGTCTGCGCCTGCGGCGACCTCCGTCTCCAGAAGGCGGTATATGGTAAGCCCCGTCTCCGCATAGAAGGTGGCTGTCTCCTCCAGGCCGCCGTACTCGAACATGCCCACCACCCGGGAGTCCCCGATAAACAGCGCGTCCTCAAAATAATCGTCCCCCACAGAGGTATAGATTACCTCGCCGGGATCGCGGCGGTCCAAAACGGCAGGCGCTGGCTCCTGGGGCAAAACGGCATCCGGACGGATTCCCTCCGCCCCCGCCTCACTGCCCGCGCCGTCTTCCCGCCCTGCATCCCCCAGGGACACACTGCCCTCTGGCGGCACCTGGGACTGCGCCGTCCTTTCCTCCGGCTCCCGTCCGCAAAGCTCTCCCAGCGCACGGGCATAGATTTTCTCCGGATCCAAAAAGACCATATAAAATATCCCGCAGAGGATCAACATCACCAGAAAAGACCATTTTCCGGCTCCCTCTCTCAAACCGCTCATATTTGCCACCTCAATCTCCTGTCACAGCTCAAAAGTTCAGATACAGAAAGGGATTGTTTCCCTCCACCGTGATCCGCCATACGCACAGCCAGAAAAGCGCCGCCAGAAAAAGCTCCGCAGCCCTGGAATCCCGCAGCCGGACACAGATCCTCTTTACCGCGGGCGTACACGCCGCAAAGGCTGCCGCAAAGAGACCCCCGTACCTCTGCAGCGCGTAGAGCCAGTCCCCCTGCCGGACGTTGATCCCCTTTGTCAGGCCGAACATCCTTCCCAGATAGGTGCCGAGCTGACCCAGATCCGGTATCGCAAAGCACATCCAGGTCACCGGTATCACCGCCCACAGGTACAGATGGGGCAGCACCTTAAGCCGCTTTCCGAGGCCCAGGCGCTCTGCCTGCCGTTCCAGCACGATGCAGACCCACAGCAGCGCTCCCCAGATCAGAAAGTTGGGCGTGATCCCGTGCCAGAGAGCGGTCAACAGCCACACCGCCAGCAGGTTGCCCGCCGTGCGCAGCTCCCCCCGCCGGCTTCCCCCCAGCGGAATGTACACATATCGGCAGAACCATCTTCCCAGCGTGATATGCCATCTCCGGTAAAAATCGCGCACCGTCCGCGCCATATACGGCATCCGGAAGTTTTCCGGAAACGCAAAGCCCAGCATTTTTCCCAGTCCCACAGCCATCAGGGAATACCCGTAAAAGTCGAAGTACAGGCGCAGCGAGTAGGCGATGGCGGAAAGCCAGGCCATTCCCGCAGACAGGCTCACAAAGCCGGTGGTCTGCGCCTCATGCCAGAGGATCCCGATGCGGTCCGCCAAGAGCACCTTGGCGGCAAGCCCCAGGACGAATACCTTCATGCCGCTCTGGATCCCCTCCGGACAAAAGCGCCTCTTTTCCAACGCCCGCTGCACCTCGCCGTAGTTCACGATAGGCCCCGAGCCCACCCTGGGAAACATAGCGCAGTAGACCGCAAATTTCACAAGGGACGTTTCCCGATACACCTCTCCCCGGTACACATCGATCAGGTAGGACAGGATTTGAAACGTGTAAAAGCTGATGCCAAGGGGCAGCCCTGTCCCAGCCCCAAAGCCCTCCTTCCCCTTAAAGAAAGCCAGCACGCCGATATTTCCGACGATCGCCGCCGCAAGCAGAAGCCGCTTTTTCCGATACCTTTTGCCGCGTTTCTTTTTGTGCTTACTTTTGCTCCCCACCCCCAGGTGCAGCCCCAGAAAATAATTCACCACAATCGAAGCCATAAGCAGCCACAGATGATTCAGGTCCCCATACGCGTAAAAGAGCAGGCTTCCCGCCAGCAGCGTAAGGTTCTTATATTGGTTGGGTGTCACTCCGTATAGAATCAGAAAGATCGGAAGGAAAAAAAGCAAGAATACAATACTGCTGAATATCAAGGATTATCACATCTTTCGTCTCATTTATATTATAATACTATCCTGCTTTTCGACACAATACAACATTTTTATTCTTAATTTTCCTTTGCAATATATTACAAAAATGTATCAAAATGGGTGGATTTTTCAAAGCTTTCTCAGAGCGCGGAATTGGAAATTGCCATTCCTCGCCGTTTGATTTACAATAGAATTGTAAGAACCTGGAAACACCGGACAAAAAGAGAGGCGCTGACACTATGAAAGAAAAACTGTACACCATACCACTCAACGATGCCGTAAACGCGCAGGACGAATGTCCCTTCTGCTATATCGAGCGCAAGGTCGAGCAGGATCTTCTGGACTTCTGCCTGGGCTCCGGCTCCTCCTATATGGAGGCGGATATCCGCGATATGACCGACCGGGCCGGCTTCTGCCGCGCACATTTCAAGAAAATGTACGATTACGGCAACACTCTGGGAAACGCCTGGATCCTCAAGACCCATTACCAGCGGATGATCGGCGAGCTGGAGGAGGCCGCAGAGGGCTTCCGCCCCAAAAAGACGCCGCGGTTTCTGCCCCCGCGCGGCGAGAAGGTGGGCCTAAACCCCATCAGCGCGTGGATCCGCGACAAGGAGAAATCGTGTTATATCTGCAGGGAATTTCGGGACACCTACGCGCGCTACCTGGACACCTTCTTTTATCTGTTTCGGGAGGATTCGGAGTTTCGGGAAAGAATCCGAAACAGCAAGGGATTCTGTCTTTCGCACTTTGGCGATCTGTGCGAGGCGGCGGACAAATTAAAAGAGACGGAGCAAAAGGAATTTTACGACTGCGTCCTTCCCCTGATGCTTCGGAATATGAAGCGGGTTTCCGAGGACGTGTCCTGGCTGGTGGAAAAGTTTGACTACCGCAACAAAGACGCCGACTGGAAAAACTCCAGGGATGCCATTCCCCGGGGGATGCAAAAATTAAAGGGCGGATACCCTTCGGATCCGCCCTACCAGATGAGCAAATAACCTGCCTTCAGCGCAAGGCTAACGCCTTCATCATGTCCAGATAGCCCACGATCTCCTGATAGAGCATATCCGGCTGAAAGGAGGCGTCCTGGAACCGCTCCGTCATCAGTCCTTTTATGGTAAAATCCAGCATTTTCCACAGCTTTTCGCCGTCCACACCGGCGGGCAGTCCACTCGGATCCGCCTGCCTGCGGATGGCGTCGTACACCGCCAAAAGATCGTTTTTCTTTGTCTCCACCGCCAGAAGCACCTCGCTGACATCCTCCGACAGGGAGCGGTTCAGAAACTGCTGCATATAGGGGTAGCCCCTCATAGCGTGCAGCCTGGCAAGCTCTATCTGCTTGAAGAGCTCAAACATATCCTTCTCCTTCCGGTCCACCGCCGTGTTCAGCTCGAGGGTCATGTAGCGCACGCTGTAGTCGTACACAAAGGCATACACGCCCAGTTTGCTTCCAAAATAATGGAACAGCAGCCCCTTGCTGATCGCCGCCTCCCTCACCATATCGTCCGTGCTGGCATGACGGTAGCCGTTCAACGCGAAAATTTTTAACGCCGCATTGATCATTCGGTCCTGTTTTTCTTTTTTCAGGTCAAAAAACTTGCCGTTCATGTGCCTCTGCTCCCATCTGCCGCAAAACCGCGGGACTGTACGCCTTCGCGGGCAAAAATGTCCGCGCCCTGACCGGTGCGTCTCCATGCTAGTGTAACATACTCTCACCCGCTGGGAAAGATTTATTTAAAAAAAATTTATACATAATCCCTTTTCATTTCCACAAAATAGTATTATGATACAAGTATAAGGATGAAACGGAAAGGAGTAACCCCATGGCAAAGAAATTCGGCAAGTTTTTATTTTTTACCGCCGCAGTCGGCGCTGCCGCAGGTGCTGTAGCCTACTATCTGCAGAAAAAGGACGCACTGGATTCGGCAGACCGCTTCGATGATGAGGATTACGATGATTTCAGCGAGGATCCGGACGAGAAGCCGGAAACCTCCCGCAGCTATGTCTCCCTCAACGCGGGCGGTAAGGCGGATGCGGCCGGCAAGGCGGACGAGACTGCCAAGGATAACGCTGACAGCTTCACCCCTCTGGCAGAGAAGGCGGCTCTCGTAGAGCCCGTAAAGTCCGAGGAGACCGTTGAAGAATTTTTCGACGAGGACGACGCCGCGGAAGAAGATTCGCTTCTGGACAAAAACTCCTGATTCTTCGGCAGACATAAAGACCGATCCACCCGACCGCAAGCTGCGGTTTTCGGGCGGGACCGGTCTTTTTTATACCGCTTTGCGGGCTGCCTGGCGGCGCGAGCCGCTCAGATAGGCTCAGATATCCTTCCAGCTGACCGACTGGCTGGCGCCCAGGATCGCGTGTATCTTGGTCAACAGCACGTCGCTGTCAATAGGCTTTACCGCATAATCCTTCGCGCCGGCGCTGATGGCCTTCACCACATGCTCCTTGCTTCCGTTGGAGGTGAGAAAGATCACCGGTATGTCCTTCAGATTGTACTTGCTCTTGATCATCTTGATCATTTCATATCCGTCGATCTCCGGCATATCCACATCCAGGATGATCAGATCCGGCAGGACCGCGGTCTCCTTCAAATATTTGAGCGCCCGCATCCCCTTTGTGAAGCAGTTGATCTCATACTCCTCGGACAACAGCATTTCCAGGGCCTTCAGCACCATACTGCTGTCGTCCACCGCCATAATTCTCTTTTTCTTTTCCATAATGAACCTCCTTTAAAGTCGCAAAAGCATTTTCTATATTACAGCCAGGCTTTTTGCAGCCGACAGATTCCCTCCGTAATCTCCCCCTCGTCCAACGCTCCAAACCCCAGCAGTATCGTCGCGTTTCTCGCCGCAGACGCCACAAGGCTGTCCGACAGCCCATACACCTTTATTTTTTCTTTCTCCGCCGCCCGAAGCAGTTCCTCCTCCGTCACGGTTCCCCTGGCCGTAAGAAGCAGGTGCAGGCCGGCATCCTCCCCCGACAGGACAAATTTCTTTTGAAAGGGCTCCAGGCACTCCAGAAGAAGGTCGTGCTTGGCGCGGTATCTCTTCCGCATCTTGTTCAGATGCCTCTCAAAGTAACCGTCCCGAATAAACTCATTCAGGATTCTCTGGTCGATGCGGGACACCGTACAGGAATAGAAATAGCACTCTCTGCGATAGCGCTCCAGAAGAGCCCGGGGCAGCACCATGTAGCTGACGCGGATCGCCGGCGCGATGGCCTTGGAAAACGTCCCCATATAGATCACCCTCCCCTGCTTGTCGGAGGACTGCAGCGAGGGAATGGGCTTGCCCCGATAGCGGAACTCACTGTCATAGTCGTCCTCGATCAGGTAGCGGTTCTTCGCACCGTCCGCCCAGCGCAAAAGCTCCGCGCGCCTCCCGATGGACATGACGGTCCCTGTGGGAAACTGGTGGGAGGGCATCACATAGACCACATCCGCCTCCTGCTGCCGGAGTCTGGAGGCCAGTATGCCGTTTTGGTCCGTGTCCACCGTCACAATGTCGTAGGCAAAGGATTGAAAGATACGGTACGCCCTCTTGTAGGTGGGATTCTCCATAGCAATGCGCACGCCCCGCCCCAGTATCTTCTCTAAGAGCATCAGCAGGTAATCGTTTCCCGCCCCCACAATGATCTGCTCCGGCGCACAGTTGACCCCTCGGGAAGAGTGGAGATAGCGGCTGATGGTCAGGCGCAGATCGTAGTCCCCCTGGGGCTCTCCCTGGGCAAACAGATCGCTGTTTCCCTCGTTTAAGATATTTTTTGTGATCCGCTTCCACACGCCGAAGGGAAACCCGGTCATATCGATGTCATTGGGGGAAAAATCGCAGATCCATCGGGGCGCCGCGGACCGCTCCCCGTCCTCTGCCGCCGAAAGCCCCTGGGGGGACAAATCCGGCCGCTCTCCCCTTCCTGCGCCCCCGCGCTCCTCTTTGACCCTGGAGGCGTCCGGCTCCGTAAGCTTCTGAAAATCCGCCTCGATCTGAAACAGATCCTCCATCGGGCAGACGTAATATCCGCGGTAGGGGCGCGCCTCGATGTAGCCCTCGCTTAAAAGCTGGTCGTACGCATAGTCCACCGTACTCCTGGCCACCTGCAGATATTCCGCCAAAGCGCGCGTGGAGGGAAGCCTCTCCCCTTTGAGAAGCCTCCCCTCCCTGATTTCCTGCTTAATGTGCTCATAAATCTGCTCGTACAGACATTTGCCGCCCGATTGCAGCCGTATGGTCATGTCATACATTTGGTCGGCCCCTTATTGATCCCTATTTTCTCATCTCTGCCACAATGCGTTCCTTCAGATCCCTCGCCTTATCCTTCATGCGGGCGTTGGCGTTGACCGAGGTGAGAATGGACTGTACCAGCTTGCTGGCCACGTCAAACTTCTTTAAGTGGACCGCCAGCTCCGCCACCAGATAGTCCACGGTGACCTCGTCCATTCCGCAGATGGGGAAGCTCTCGCTCTGACGCGCCTCGACAAAACCGTTGTAGGCGTTCACAAGATAATTTTCTTCCTCCTCCTTCAGCTCCGCCGCCTTGTCCTTTCCCTCCTCGCTCTCCTGATAGCCTCGAAGAAGCCATGCGCTCCTCAGACAGATATAAGCCTTTTCGCTGGCCCTGGCGCGCTTTACCACGGCGTTTGCAAGGCAGAGCTTAAAGCGCTCCTCCGCCTGCTCGTACGTGTACACTTCCCCCTCGTAATTGGTCAGCTTGACCGCCTTGCTGATATTCTCCTTGATCAGCTTCGCCTGGCCGGTGGTCACATGTGCGAAAAACCGGTTCAGGGCGGCATACCCGCAGCGGTTGCAGAGAAGCACGTCATATTTCATAGCGTCGATCCCCTCGTACTTAGGGCGCAGGTCCCAGTCGGTCCCGATCAGCTTCGCCTTTCCCGTCTTCATGATCTTGGCGGAAAATTCCTTGTCGCACACAGGGCACCGATAGCTCTTCTCGTAAATCAGATCCTTCTCCTCCACCTTGACGGGTTCCTTGGCGGCCGACGACTTCTCATCCTTTTTGTCCGTTCCAAAGATATCCACATTTTCCAGATTATCGAGGCCAAGTCCGGCCAGTCCAGATAACAATCCTGCCATTTTACATTCTCCTTCTCTGTTTCTCTGCTTCTATCAATTTCTCTGCATCCATTTCTCTCTATCACTTCGGGCTCTATTTGGGCAGTACATAGGAGCTCTTTAACGATACGATGCGGTTAAAGACCGGGTGCTCCTGGGAGGAATCCCTGCTGTCCACACAGAAAAAACCCTGGCGCACAAACTGAAAGCTGTCATACGCCTTTGCCCCCGCAAAAGCGGGCTCCAGGCAGCACTCCTTCAGCACCGTGAGCGAATTGGGATTCAAATTCAGGCTTCCGTCCTCGTTGTACACTCCCTTTTCCTCGTCTATGATGTTTTCGTACAGCCGGACCTCCGCCCGGACCGCATGGTCTGCCGACACCCAGTGGATCGTCCCCTTGACCTTGCGGCCGTCGCTGCTGTTTCCGCCCCTGGTCTCGGGATCGTAGGTGCAGTGCACCTCCGTGACCCGGCCGCTCTCATCCTTCACACAGCCCGTGCAGGTCACAAAATACGCGTTCATCAGGCGCACCTCGTTGCCGGGGAACATGCGGAAATACTTCCTGGGCGGCTCCTCCATAAAGTCGTCCCGCTCGATGTAGAGCTCTCTTCCAAAGGGGACCTGACGGCTCCCCAGCGCCTCGTTTTCCGGATTGTTGACCGCGGTGACATACTCGGTCTGCCCCTCCGGATAGTTATCGATGATCAGCTTCACCGGGTCAAGCACCGCCATCATTCTGGGGGCCTTGCCCTTTAAATCCTCCCGGATGCAGTACTCCAGCATCGCATAGTCCACCGAGGACTGGCTCTTGGAGATCCCGCACAGCTCCACAAAAAGCTTTATGGATTCCGGCGTGAACCCTCTGCGGCGCAGCGCCGCGATGGACACCAGCCTGGGGTCGTCCCAGCCGTCCACGATGCCGTCCTCCACCAATTTCTTGATGTAGCGTTTACCGGTCACCACATTGGTCAGATACAGCTTGGCAAATTCAATCTGCTTCGGGGGATGCGGATATTCCAGCTCCCGCACCACCCAGTCGTACAGAGGCCTGTGATCCTCAAATTCCAGCGTGCAGATGGAATGTGTGATCCCCTCCACAGCGTCCTCGATGGGATGGGCAAAGTCATACATGGGGTAGATGCACCAGGTGTCCCCGGTGTTGTGATGTGACATATGTGCCACCCTGTAGATGACCGGATCCCGCATATTGATGTTGGGCGACGCCATATCGATACGCGCCCGAAGCACCTTCTCGCCGTCGGCAAACTTCCCGTTCTTCATGTCCTCAAAGAGCTGCAGGTTTTCCTCAATGCTCCTTCCGGCGCTGGGATCCTCTCTGCCCGGCTCCGTCAGGCTGCCGCGGTACTCTCTGATCTGCTCCGCCGTCAGATCGGACACATACGCCTTTCCCTTGCGGATCAGCTTGACTGCCGCCTCATACATCTGTCCGAAATAGTCGGAGGCATACAGAAGCCGGTCCTCCCAGTCGGCGCCCAGCCACTTTACATCCGCCTTGATGGATTCCACAAACTCCGCCTTCTCCTTGGTAGGGTTCGTATCGTCGAAGCGAAGATTGAATTTTCCTCCATACTTCTGCGACAGCCCGTAATTCAACAGAATGGACTTCGCGTGGCCGATGTGAAGATATCCGTTCGGTTCCGGAGGAAAGCGGGTGTGCACCGTATCGTACACGCCCTCCGCCAGGTCCTTATCGATGATCTGCTCGATAAAGTTCCTGCTCTCACGCTCCCCCGAAGCTGCCGTTTCCTTGTCGCTCATGCCGCTTATACCTCTCATCTATAAACTCTCTTCTTATTATCTTAACACACAAACGGGTATTTATAAACCACTTTTTTGCAGACGCATCCATCTTTTCCCAAAAAAGGGCCGAATCAGTGGTGGAACAGACGGATGCCGGTAAACGCCATCACCATACCGTACTTGTTGCAGCACTCGATCACCGCGTCGTCGCGCACAGAGCCTCCGGGCTGCGCAATGTATTTCACGCCGCTCTTGTGCGCTCTCTCAATATTGTCTGAGAAGGGGAAGAACGCGTCGGAGCCCAGCGTCACATCCTGCATACGGTCCAGCCACGCCCGCTTCTCCTCCCTGGTAAACACGGGGGGCTTTACCCGAAAGGTCTTTTCCCAGACGCCGTCCGCCAGAATGTCCATGCACTCGTCTCCCATGTAGACGTCTATGGCGTTGTCGCGGTCCGCCCTTCCCAGGCCGTCCACAAACTGCAGTCCCATCACCTGGGGAGACTGGCGCAGAAACCAGTTGTCCGCCTTGCCGCCCGCAAGTCTGGTGCAGTGGATGCGGGACTGCTGTCCGGCGCCGATACCGATGGCCTGCCCGTCCTTCACATAGCACACGGAAT
This sequence comes from uncultured Acetatifactor sp., assembly GCA_947631615.1. Classification (GTDB taxonomy): domain Bacteria; phylum Bacillota; class Clostridia; order Lachnospirales; family Lachnospiraceae; genus Acetatifactor. Next base: position 35,556 of record CANRLX010000009.1, on the reverse strand, counting down.
TGGACTGGGTATACTTCAAAGTGATCAGCGCGATCTTCATATCGATCAGCGCCTGCTCGGGGATCTCCTTGTTGTCCGTCACAATGTTGTCCAGAAGGCCCCCGTTGATATCCAGCTCATTTCTGCCCTGCTCGAAGGTGACGCCGTACACCTGCTTTTTCTCCAGTGCGGCGGGCCGATAGGAGGGATCGATCTGGATCACGTTGTAGCCGCCTTTTTTCTTTTGCTTTAAAAGCGCCAATGCCTCCTCGGTATATCCGGGGGCGATCACGCCGTCGGAGACCTCTCTCTTGATCAGCCTGGCGGTATCCTCATCGCACACATCGGACAGCGCGATGAAATCGCCGAAGGAGGACATTCTGTCCGCCCCTCTGGCTCTCGCATAGGCGCAGGCTAAGGGGGAGAGCTCCCCCAGGTCGTCCACCCAGTAGATCTTGGCCAGGGTATCGCTCAGCCCAAGCCCCACCGCCGCCCCCGCGGGGGACACATGCTTAAAGGAGGTCGCCGCGGGAAGCCCCGTGGCCTCCTTCAGCTCCTTCACCAGCTGCCAGCCGTTAAAGGCATCCAGGAAGTTGATATATCCGGGCTTGCCGTTTAGCACGGTGACAGGCAGCCCGCTTCCGTCCTCCATATAGATACGGGACGGCTTCTGGTTGGGATTGCATCCGTATTTTAATTCGATCTCGTTCATCTCTCTGCTCCTTTACTGATTTTTGTTCACGATCCTGCTCTCGTACCGCCCTGTGGCAATATCGATATAACGCACAAAGAGGGATACCTTGTTCTCCTCGTTTAAGCTGCTCCAGATCTTCTTTGTAAACTCCTCTATATCCTCGTCCACAGCGACCGGCTTGGGCTCTCCCTCAAAGCTGGGCAGCGGATTCCCGTCGTGCATATAGGTGTGGATAAAGTGCCCCTCCCCCATCAGCGGGCTCTTGTACGCATAGGTAAACCGCAGACAGGAGGCCGGATCCCCATGATTGCTCTTCAGGATAGACATAGCGTAGCTGAATCTCCCGCCCTCCACATGAAGGATCCCTGAGATGCGGGGCGTATAGTTGGGCGCGTCCGGCTCAAACTCCCTGCACCGGAGAGACTGCTCGAAGGTGAGCTGTCCGTCCATCCCCTCGTAGATGGTATCCGTCTGGTCGCCGTTTGTCACGATGGTCTTGTTGCCGAGGACTCTCACCGGCGCATAGATGATCAGGCTGGGATCCTCCAGCTTAGAGGGATCGAACGCCTGGGTGCGGATCCCCTCCCCGTCCGGCACAAAAATACGGTTCCTGCTGTTCTGGCTCCTGCCCATGATAAAATAGGCGGTGACCGCCTTTTTGCCGCTCGGAGACTCTCCGATCACAATGCCCCTGCCGGGGTAGGCGTTGCCCTTCAATTCCTGTTCCAATGACGTCATATGTTTCCCTCCTGTTTTTCCATTCCCTTATGCGACAACCGACCTTCCGGACACCACAAAAAAGAGATGCCCAGACGGTCGGCTTTTTTTCTGTCTGCACTCCCCATGGGTGATCCCATTCTTCCGTCAGTCGTGCAGCTTCTGTCTATTATCTTACATGCTCCGCCCGCTTTTGGCAAGCCCCGGGAGCAGATTTCCCGACAATTTTCGGGGAAAATTTACGCTTCTATGCTGTAGTTGGGAGCCTCCTTGGTGATATGGATATCGTGGGGATGGCTCTCCTTCAGGGACGCCGCGGAGATCTTCACAAACCGGCCGTTCTCCTTTAACTCCTGAATGGTGGACGCGCCGCAGTAGCCCATGCCGGAGCGCAGGCCGCCCATCAGCTGGAAGATGGTATCCTCCACGCTGCCCTTGTAGGCCACGCGTCCCTCCACGCCCTCGGGAACCAGCTTTTTGGCGTTCTCCTGGAAATAGCGGTCCTTGCTGCCGTTCTCCATAGCGGCGATAGAGCCCATACCGCGGTAAACCTTGTACTTCCGGCCCTGAAAGAGCTCGGTCTCCCCGGGGCTCTCCTCGCAGCCCGCGAACATGCTGCCCATCATGCAGACATTGCCGCCCGCCGCGATCGCCTTGGTGATATCGCCGGAGTATTTGATGCCGCCGTCCGCAATAATGGGGACATCGTACTTTTTGGCGACCTCATAGACATCCATGACCGCCGTGATCTGAGGCACGCCGATACCGGCCACCACGCGGGTGGTACAGATGGAGCCGGGGCCGATGCCCACCTTGACCGCGTCGGCGCCGTACTCGATCAGAGCCTTCGCCGCGTCGCCGGTGGCTATATTGCCGGCGATCACCTGCAGATCCGGATACTTTTCCTTGATCATCTTCAGGCAGTTCAACACATTCTGGGAGTGGCCGTGGGCGGAATCCAACACCACCACGTCCACCTTTGCGTCCACGAGAGCTCCCACGCGGTCCAGCACATTCGCCGTGATGCCGACGCCCGCGCCGCAGAGCAGCCTGCCCTGGGAATCCTTTGCCGCCAGAGGGTACTTGATCGTCTTCTCAATATCCTTGATGGTGATCAGGCCCTTTAGGTTAAAGTCCTTGTCCACGATGGGAAGCTTCTCCTTGCGCGCCTTGGCGAGAATATCCTTCGCCTCGTCCAGCGTGATCCCCTCCTGGGCGGTGATCAGCCCCTCGCTGGTCATGGACTCCTTGATCTTCTTGGTGAAATCCGTCTCAAACTTCAGGTCGCGGTTGGTGATGATGCCGACCAGCCTGCGCCCCTCCGTGATCGGTACGCCGGAGATGCGGAACTTTGCCATCAGCGCGTCCGCGTCGCCCAGCGTGTGCTCGGGAGTGAGAGAAAAGGGATCCGTGATGACGCCGTTCTCGGAACGCTTTACCTTGTCCACCTCTTCCGCCTGCGCTTCGATGGACATATTCTTATGGATGATGCCGATGCCGCCCTGTCTCGCCATCGCGATGGCCATACGGTGCTCCGTCACAGTGTCCATTCCCGCGCTCATCATAGGAATATTCAGCTTGATCTTCTTCGTCAGCCAGGTCGTAAGATCCACCTGGTTGGGAATCACCTGTGAGTATGCCGGAACCAGAAGCACGTCGTCAAAAGTAATTCCTTCGCCAATTATCTGTCCCATTTTCTTTCCTCCTATATGAATTTGTCAGTAGAATAGTATTTCAAATGAGTTTAACAGAGATCATTTGCACTGTCAACACCTGTTTTTTCAAACATCCGCCCGCGTTTTGTCAGTCCGTAAAGACCTTGCGGGGGGCCACATTTTTCACCGCGCTGACAAATTCCGGAGACGGGCTCAGCAGGATCACCTCGCCCCCCTCATAGTACATCGCGTAGCGAAGATCCGGCTGCAGCTCCACGCCGATACTGTAGTCCCTCTTTTTGACCTTGCGGTTCCGGAAGCCGTCCAGGTGGTAGGATCTGACCGGCGCCAAAATCTCCATGCGGTCCACCGAGTAGGTGGCCACCCTCTTGCGCTTGGACTTCGCCATCACCTTGTCCACCGAGATTTCCTTGTCCAGATAGAGGTATTCGTACTCCAGATCCGAGTAGAGGTTGACAAAGTAAGCCCCTATCCCCAGGATCACCGCCACCAAAAAGCCCAGCATACCAAACAAAAGCGTGGACACGGCAAAACTCACCGTCAGCGCAATCAGCAGAACCTTAAAAAATATCGCCGTTCCGGATGCCTTTGCCTTGACCAGACATTCCACATAAGAATCGCTCATATACCATTTCCCGCCTTCAAATAATTTATTATCTCTATGATATAACATCTCCTCCCAAGTTGCAAGCAAATTGATGTTTATCCTTTTTTTAGAAACTTCTTTGGATACATTCATTGACTTTCCTCTGGGAAGCCTATAATATATTAGGAAAGAATTTAGAAAGTGGAAAGGACGGACAGCTCCATGGCAGTGATGGATGAATTTAAAAAAGAGAGAGAAGCATTGAAAAACGGGACTCCCAGAGAAAAGCTTGCCTACTTCTGGGATTATTATAAATGGCACACCATCGGCGCCGTCGTGGCCCTGGTCGTCCTCGCCGCCTTCCTGACCGACACGCTGGGCCAGAAGGAGGAGGTTTTGAACGCGGCGTTTCTAAACAGCGCGCAGCTTGTCCTAAGCGACGAGTTTGCCAACCAATTCCTCGTTTACGCAGATCTGGATCCATCCTCCTGCACGGCCACGCTGGACACCACCATGTCCGTACAGTTCGACTATCTGGACGATGTCTCCATCGACTCCACGCAGAAGCTGTGGGGCTCTATGGCCGCGGGACAGCTGGACATGATCGCGGCGGGGGACGAGCTTTTCCCCCACTATGCGATGGAGGGCGTGTTTGCGGATCTGAGGAACGTTCTGTCCGAGGAGCAGCTGGCCGCCCTGGGGCCGCGGCTCTACTATGTGGACAGGCCCCTGGTAGAGCAGGCAACGGCGGCTTCCCGGGAGCTAAACTACAAGTTTGACCCGAACATTCCGGACCCCACCCGTCCGGACCAGATGGAGGATCCCGTTCCGGTGGGCGTCTATGTGGACGGCTCCGCGCTCCTGGAAGCAAACTACCGTTTCTCGGAGGGGAACCGGACCGTGATCGGTATCCTTCCCGACTCCTCTCACAAGGAGACCGCGGTGAAATTCATTTCGTTTCTGCTGGAAACCCCGTGACAAAACGGCCGCGCCGCCTGTCTACAAAAGCTCCTTTAAGAGCCGGTTGACGCTTGCCGGATCCGCCTTTCCCTTCATAGCCTTCATGGTCTGTCCCACCAGGAAGCCGATGGCCTTCTCCTTGCCGTTTCGGTAGTCCTCCACGGACTGGGGATTGGCGGCGATCACTTCCTCCACCGTCCTTCGCAGGGCGCCCTCGTCGTTGACCGTCTTAAGCCCCTTCTCCTCCACGTACCGCACCGGATCTATGTCCTCGTCAAACAAAACCTCAAACACTTCCTTTGCCACGGTGGAATTGATCACCTTCTGCTCCGTCAGCCCGATCAGCGCCGCCAGATGCTCCGGCGAAAACCGGATGTCCTCCGGATCCATCTCCCTCTCCTTCAAAAGCCTCAGCGTCTCCACCATCAGCCAGTTGGACACCTTCTTGGGCTGTCCGCAGACGGCCACCGTGGCCTCAAACAGATCCGCCAGGTGCTTGGAGCCAGTGATGATCTCTATATCGTACTCCGGAATATCGTACTCCTCCCGATAGCGCGCCATCTTCGCCTCCCGAAACTCCGGCTGCTTCGCGCGGATGCTCTCCAGCCACTCGTCGCTGATATACACCGGCACCAGATCCGGATCGGGGAAATAGCGGTAGTCCTGGGCGTCCTCCTTGGAGCGCATGGGATAGGAGCACTCCTTGCCGTCGTCCCATCTGCGGGTCTCCTGCACCACCTTTTCTCCGGAGGCAAGCAGCTCGATCTGCCTCTCCCGCTCCCCCTCGATCGCCCGGGAGATGGCCCGGAAGGAATTGAGGTTTTTCATCTCCGTGCGGGTGCCAAACTCTGCCGCGCCTACTTCCCTGACGGACAGGTTCACATCCGCCCTCATGGAGCCCTCCTGCAGCTTACAGTCGGAAGCTCCCAGATACTGGATCAGCATACGAAGCTTCTCCAGGTAGGCGATCACCTCGTCCGCGCTCCGCATATCGGGTTCCGACACGATCTCGATCAGCGGGACGCCGGAGCGGTTATAGTCCACCAGGGAACAGTCCTCCCACTCGTCGTGGATCAGCTTGCCGGCATCCTCCTCCATGTGGATCTCATGGATCCCGATCTTCTTTGGGCCCTCCTCCGTCCGGATCTCCACATACCCGTCCCTGCAGACCGGAAGATACAGCTGGGAGATCTGGTAGTTCTGGGGATTGTCCGGATAGAAATAATTCTTACGATCAAATTTACAGTACTGCGTGATCCTGCAGTTGGTGGCCAGGCCCACGCCCACGGCATACTCCACCACCTGCCGGTTCAGCACGGGCAGAGAGCCCGGCATACCGGTGCAGACAGGACAGGTGTGGGTGTTGGGCGCGCCGCCGAACGCCGTGGAGCAGCCGCAGAAGATCTTGGTCTTTGTGGCCAGCTCCACGTGCACCTCCAGACCGATCACGGTTTCATATTGTTTCGCCATAGTCGCCTTCCCCCTTTACTTTACTGCCTGTTCAAAGGTATATGCCGCGCGGATCAGATCCTTCTCCCGAAAGCAGTCCCCGATCAGCTGCAGGCCGATGGGCAGACCCTTCCCGTCCCTTCCGCAGGGGACGCTGATACCGGGCAGACCCGCCAGGTTCACGGAGATGGTGTAGATATCTCCCAGATACATCCGGATGGGATCCGCGAGACTCTCCCCCAGCCGCGGCGCCGTGGTGGGAGCCACCGGCCCCAGGATCACATCGTATTTTGCAAAGGCGGCGTCAAACGCCTTCTTGATCAGTGCCTTCACCCGAAGCGCCTTCAGATAATACGCGTCGTAGTAGCCGGAGCTGAGCACGAAGGAGCCCAGCATGATCCGGCGCTTCACCTCGGGGCCAAATCCCTCCGATCGGGTCCTCTTATACATCCGGTGGAGCTCCTGAGCGTCCTTGGCGCGGTAGCCGTACTTGATCCCGTCGAACCGCTCCAGGTTGGAGCTGGCCTCCGCCGCCGCGATGGTATAGTAGGTGGGGATCGCGTATTCCACCAGGCTTAAGTCAAATTCCTCCAGGACCGCGCCGCGGCTCTTCAGCACGTCGGCCGCGCCGAGCACGGCCTCCTTCACCTCCGGATCCAGCCCCTCCCCGAAATAATCTCTGGGGATCCCGATGCGAAGCCCCTTCACATCCTCCACCAGCGCGGAGGTAAAGTCCGTGTCCCCACGCTCCATGGAGGTGGAGTCCTTCTCGTCGTGGGACGCGATAGCCTCCAGGATCGTGGCGCAGTCCGTCACGTCCTTGGCCAGCGGCCCGATCTGATCCAGTGAGGAGCCGTAGGCGATCAGCCCGTAGCGGGACACCGTCCCGTAGGTGGGCTTCATTCCCACCACGCCGCAGTAGGACGCGGGCTGGCGGATGGAGCCGCCGGTGTCCGATCCCAGCGCAAAGAAACATTCCTCTCCGGCCACCGCCGCCGCGGAGCCGCCGGAGGAGCCGCCCGGCACGTGCTCCGTATTTCTCGGGTTGCGGGTCACCCCGTAATAGGAGGTCTCCGTGGTGGAGCCCATGGCGAACTCATCCATGTTGGTCTTGCCGATAACCACCGCTCCGGCCTTCTCCAGATTGCGCAGCGCCTCCGCCGTATAGGTGGGAATAAAATTCTCCAGGATCCTGGAGGAGCAGGTGGTGGGCATCCCCTCCGTGCAGATATTGTCCTTGACCGCCACCGGCACACCCGCCAGGGGCCCCGAAAGCTCCCCCGCCTCTATCTTCCTCTGGACCCTGGCGGCCCTCTGTAAAGCGCCCTCCCGGTCGATCGTCACATAGCAGTGATATTCCGTCTCCGTCCGGTCGATCTGGTCTAAAACCGCCTGCATTGCTTCGACTGCGGTAGTCTCGCCCGCCCGGATGGCACGCGCAAGCTCCACCGCGGTATAGGATAAGATACTCATACGCTTCCGCCCTCCTACTCAAACGTCCTGGGCACCAGGAACATATTGTCCTTCTCGCCCGGCGCATTCTTTAAGATGTTCCCGCTGTCATCCCCGTTTGTCACCACATCCTCGCGAAACACATTCTGAACGGGAAACACGTGGGACATGGGTTCGATCCCCGTGGTGTCCAGCTCTCCCAGCTTGTCGATATAGTCCAGCATACTGCCCATATCCTTCTTTGCCTGCTCTTTTTCCTCGTCCGACAACTCAAGCTTCGCCAGGATGCCGACGTACTCTATGGTCTCATCGCTGATGATGTTCGCCATATCCTTCCTGCGCCTCCTTTTTTCTCTCCCTTTTCTCTCCTAGTCCCTGACCTTGATGTGCACCTCTCGCAGCTGCTGCTCCGTCACCTCGCTCGGCGCTCCGCACATCAGATCCTGCGCGTTTCCGTTCATGGGGAACGCGATCACCTCGCGGATATTCTCCTCGTTCCGCAGAAGCATGATCATGCGGTCCACGCCCGGAGCCATTCCCGCGTGCGGGGGCGCGCCGAACTGGAACGCCTGATACAGTGCGCCGAATTTCTTCCTAAGCGTCTCCTCGTCATAGCCGGCGATGGCAAACGCCTTCTTCATGATCTCGATATCGTGGTTTCTCACCGCGCCGGAGGACAGCTCCACGCCGTTGCAGACAATGTCGTACTGATACGCCAGCACCTCCAGGGGATCCTTGGTATTTAACGCCTCCAGGCCCCCCTGGGGCATGGAGAAGGGGTTGTGGGTGAAGCCGATCTGCTTGGTCTCGGGATCCCGCTCAAACATGGGGAAATCGTTCACATAGCAGAAGCGGTACGCCTTCTTCTCCACGAGATCCAGCTTCTCGCCCAGCTCGTTCCGGATCTGGCCCGCGTAGTAGTTGGCCCGCTCCTCCTTATCGGCGATGAAAAAGATGGTGTCCCCTGCCTGGAGATCCGCCAGCGCTCTCAGCTCTCCCTTTAATTCCTCCGGGATAAACTTGTCGATGGGCCCCTTGTAGGAGAGATCCTCCGCCACCTCCAGATAGCCCAGGCCGCCCATGCCCAGACCGGTGGCAAAGGACAGAAGCTTCTCATGGAAGCCCTTGGACATGTCCGCGTGCACCTTGATGGCCCGAACCGTCCTGCCCACAAAGGGCTTGAAGGTACATTTCTGGAAAAACTCCGTCACGTCCAGGATGCGCAGAGGATTGCGCAGATCCGGCTTGTCGGTTCCAAATTCCAGCATGGCCTGGCGGTAGCTGATCACGGGGTAGGGCGCCTGCGTCACCTCATACCCCTGGGGCGCAAACTTTGCGAAGGCGGCGGACAACACTTCCTCCCCCGCCCGAAATACGTCCTCCTGGGTGGCAAAGCTCATCTCGAAATCCAACTGATAAAACTCTCCCGGGGAGCGGTCCGCCCTGGCGTCCTCATCCCGAAAGCAGGGGGCGATCTGGAAGTATTTGTCAAATCCCGACGCCATCAAAAGCTGTTTGTACTGCTGGGGCGCCTGGGGCAGCGCGTAGAATTTTCCCTTGAATTTCCTGGAGGGGACGATATAGTCCCTGGCCCCTTCCGGGGAGGACGCGCACAGGATGGGCGTCTGGATCTCCAGAAAACCCATCTCCGTCATCTTCTGCCGCAGGAAGCTGATAACCTGGGAGCGGAAGATGATATTGTCCCTCACCTTGGCGTTTCTGAGATCCAGATAGCGGTATTTCAGGCGCACATCCTCGCGGATCTCCTTGGAGGTCATCACCTCAAAGGGAAGCTTCTGGTACACCTTCCCCAGCACCTCGATCTTCTGCGCCTCCAGCTCGATGGTGCCGGTGGGGATCTTCGGGTTGTAGGTCTCCTCGTCGCGCTTCTCCACCGGTCCCGTGACGGACAGGCACATCTCCCTGGCGATGCCGTTTAACAGCTCGGTCCTTCGGATAACCACCTGCAGCACGCCGTACATATCCCGCAAATCGATGAAGGACACCCCGCCGTGGTCGCGGATGTTCTCCACCCAGCCGGCCACCTGAAGGGTCCGGCCGATATGCTGTTCCCCGATCTCTTTCATGGTAACGTCTCTGTACATATTCTCTCCTCCTGATTTTGCTCCCCGCCGGGGCAGCTCTCTGCACAAAAAAAGCCCCGAAACACAGTTTCCTGCATTTCGGGACGGATCTACTCATCGTATCCGCGGTACCACCCGCATTGACAGCCGGCTCCCCAGGGGCGCGGCCGCCCTCTCTCTCACTTAACGCGTGCAACGTGCCGCCCTACTGACCGTTCAGACAGCCTGCTCCGGAGTGTTCCCTTCGTCGCTTCCCACAAACGGCGCTCTCAGTCGGTGACGCCGTATTCCTGTCGTGTTCCCTGACAAGAGTCTCCTTCCCAGCATTTTCAATATGGAATGAATGATACCATATAGAATGGGGAATGTCAAGCGAAATTATACATGTATACAATTTTCAAAAACACTTTTCTATTCCTTCCGGAAAAATCCCACCAGGATATGTATGATGTAGTAGATATTGACGATCGGAAACGCGATGAGCCCAATGGCCGCGGAGAGCAGCACCTTGATAACCCAGAACAGGATGACGGCGTCGCTGTTTCCGAACAGGTTGAAGGGGACCACCTTGTTGAAAAAGGTAAATCCAAACACCATCGCGGCCACGGCCACTCCAGCGAACCGATCAAAACCTCCCGACGACATGGCGCCCAGGATGGAGCCGCCGAGCCAGTACAGCACGGCGGCCTTCGCCCACATCCAGATAAATTCCAAAAGATAATTCCTGTTGTTCATTTTCCGATTTCCTCCTCTGCGGCCCAAGGGAGCCCGTTCGCTTATTATACTTCCATTCTACCCCCCCGTTGGGGCTTGTCAAGGAAAATCGGTCTTCAGCGCTGCTCCTCCAGCAGCCGCAGCTCCTCCTGTATCTGCCGGCGCTCCTCCACGGTCAGGCCCTGTCCCGGCACCACCGGAGGCGCCTGCTCCGGCTCCTGGGGCACCTCTATGCTGTCCGCCCGCTGGGGATACCCGTCCCGAAGCCCCATAAGGATCTCCTGCCCGATCCGGTCGATGCAGTAAGCCGCCTTGTGCTCATAGTCGATGAGCTGCAGAAGCTCCTCGTCCGTGAGCGTCTCCTCGGGCAGATAATAGGCGCCGTCCCGAACGCAGATCGCAACGCCCTCCCCGCTGTACTCCTCCGGTGTCTGAATGACGGCGGCCTCCACATCCGTGTACACCCCGTCCTCCTCGTAGCTCTTTTCCAGCTCCGCATAGCGCTCCCTCTCACTCTCGGTCAGCTCTCTGCTGTAGCCCCCGCTGACATCCTCCAGGGTGCTGAAGGCCGCCTGATAGACCGCATCCACCTCATCGTCGCTCATGCGGGCAAGCCGGCTCTCCCATCCGTCGCCGTTTAAGATCCTCGCCTGGTTCACCTGATAGATGCTGTAGGTCAGTCTGTGGTGGAAGTCGATAAGCTCCAGGAGCTCCTCGTCCGTCAGCTCCCTCTCCGGCAGATAGACCGCCCTGCTCTCCGGCTCCAGCGCGATCCCGTTCCCGTCATAGACCTCCCCGTCCGCAAGCTCTCTGAGATCCGACTGGGGGAACCGGCCGTTCTTCTCATATTCCTGCTCCAATTTGTCGTACCGCTCATGCTCCTTTTCGGTGAGCGCCCGGTTTACCGTGTCCGCATCCCCGTTTCCGGCCACATCATAATAGTGCCCGATCTCATCCGCATCCATCTCCTCCATGCGCTGCCGGTACAGGCTGACAAGCCCCACCGCCGATACGGTGACGCCTCCCGCCAAAAAAAGCGCAAGGCACGCAGCCGCAGCGGCAGGCATCCGGAAAATGCGCCTTCCTCCGCTCTCCCGCACCGCGTCAAGGGCGTCCTCCACCGCGCCGTGCACCACCTCCGGAACCTCCCGAAACACATCCTTTTTGATCCGATTGCTCATGATATCCTCCCTTCCAGCCGCTCCCGCAGTCTCTTCTTCCCGCGGTGGATGCGGCTTCTCACATTCGTCTCCGACAGCTTCAAAATCTCCCCGATCTCTCGGACAGAGTACCCCTCGATCTCATGGAGCACAAGCGGGATCCGGTACTGCTCCTCCAGCTCCACCAGAGCGGCCAGCACATCCGACTCCTCCTCCAGCTCCCAGGCGTTCTCCGCATCCCATCCGGGGTAATCCTCCGCCGACACATACCGCTTTGCCTCCCGGATCAGCTGGTAACATTCGTTGATGACGATCCGTGTCAGCCACGTCTTGAAATACTGCTCCCTCTTCAGCGTGTGCAGCTTCTGATACGCCTTCAGGATGCCGCTTTGTATCGCGTCCGCACAGTCGTCGTCACTGTGCAGTATGGACTTCGCCACATGATACAGGGATCTCTCCGCCTCCAGCACCCGCTTGCAAAACTCCTCCTTGCTCATACCATAAAGTCCTTCCTTTCCGGATCCTGTTTCCACTGTTTTCGGCCGTTCTAATTCTTAGATGAAAAAGGAGGGCAGCATATCGCACCGATCCGAAAAAAAATGAAAAAAAGACATCCCGCACCAAATGCAGAATGTCCTTCCCTGTCTTGCTTCGTCCGCCGCCTTTCCCTCCGGCATCACTGCTTCGTTGGAAATGCGATCTCATCCCCGGGAGCAAGGTAGGAAAATTCCGACGCGGTCACGGTAAATACCGCGCCCTCCTCTCCGAAGGTGATCTCTCCTTGCACCGCCGGGCTCTCGCTGTCGCTCTGAAAGAGGAGCCGGTCCCCCTCCTCCCGTGCGGTTCCGTCAAGGGTGGTCAGGCGATAGATCCCGATCATCGTCTGATAGACCCCGTCCCCCTGATAGTCCAGCTCCAGCTCGCTGTACACATCGGTGGTCCCATAGGTGTCCACATAGGTTCCCGCATACGCTCCGGCCTCCGGAAGGGTCCCCTCCTGGGCCTTTACCGTCTCATGCTCTGCCGCCGGATCCTGTGGCTTCGCTTCGGACACGGTCGTTTCCGGCGTTCCCATTCCAGATGTTTTGGTTTCCGGCGTTCCCGTTCCGGTCGTTTTCGTTTCCACGTTATCTGCAGAGGGCTTCTCCGCGTCCCACGTCTCTCCGGCCTGCCCCGTCTGGGATGCCAGCGGCTGGGGTTCCAGCGTGGCCGCCCCTCCGTCCTCCGGTCTTCCGCACGCGGCGGCCGAAACAGCCATCCAGCATACCAGCCCCGCTATCAGTAATCGCCTCATAAAAAACACCGTCCTTTGAAAAAATAAAATTACGAAATAAACTATATACGCTATCGGCTCTACCGGATCCAGCCCCAGGAGATGGCCAGAAATTCTCCCAGGAAAAACATCCCCCGAAGCCAGATCAACGCGCCCACCCCGTAAAGCATGGGAAACAGTTCCTTCCGCGCCCGCAGGATCCTTCCCGACATGGACAGGATCACGCAGATGAGAAGGGTCATCGTCCCAAACGTGGCCCGATCCGGATAGTGGGGCGAAAGCGCCATCGCTCCCCAGGAGAGGAACGCCGCAGCCAGCAGCAGGACATTTCTCCTCCCCACCGCAAGGCCCAGAACGCCCTTTCCCAAAATCAGCACGAACACGGTGAGAAGCACGGTGGGAAACAAGTACTCAAGCGCCGCCGCGCTCTCCGCATATCCCCGCAGAAACAGCCGCCAGAGAACGCCGTACTGATTCTCAGGCACCTGCGCGTTTCGGACAAAATTGCCCGGCGCTGCGATCACCAGAAGGCTCCCCGCCAGACAGGCCAGGTTTCCGAAGGCCATCCAGGGCCGAAGCTTCCGCTTCCGCCTCCAGAGCGCCGCCATCACCAGCGTGCTCACGATCCACACCGCAGGCCCCATATTTTCGTTGCTCCAGCCCGCCAGAAGCCCCAGGGGAAGGATCCAGAGCGTGATCCCGGGAAGCTCTCTTCGTCCGGCGGCCTTGCCGGCCTCGCCGCCATCGCCGTCTGCAAAGCCCTCCCACGACTCCTCCGGTTCCTCCGGCAGCTCCCGCAGATAGCAATACAGATACAGCAGGAGAAACACTGTGATATACAGGTAATTGGCGGCGCCGGCCTGCCAGAACATACTCATCTTCCAGTTGGCGTTTAACCCCACCAGCATCCCCACGGCCGCAAGGAGCCCGCTGAGCGCCGCAAGCCCTCTCTCCCCTCTCCCTCCAGAAAAGCGGCCTCCTGCCACCAGACAGATCACCTCGGCCAAAAGGAAAGTCACAAGCACATTGCAGCAGTCCGCCGCCCGCTCTCCCATAAGCAGGATCAGCTGCAAAAGCCCGTGGGTCATGCTCCTGCCGCCCCAATTATTATAATGCCAGATCTGTGCCTCCACGATATCCCGAAGATTGCGGATGGGCTCCTCGGAAGCCAGCTTCGTGGCATACCACAGATCGTCCATCATGAAAGGAACCGCCCTGTGGGTCAGATAGAGAACAAGCGCAGTCACCGGCAGAAGCGCACAGGTAACGACCCATAGAAGCCGATACGTTTTTTCTTTTCTATCCATTTCCCGTCACCTCACCCGGTCATGCGCCCGCCTCAAAGCTTCATGTTTTTGATGCGGTCCACGGCCTCCACCGTGTTCTCGTAGGTTCCAAAAGCGGTCAGGCGGAAATAGGTCTCCCCGCTGGGACCGAAGCCGGAACCGGGAGTGCCCACCACATTGACCTTTTCCAGAAGATAGTCAAAGAACTCCCAGCTCGTCATGCCGTTCGGCGCCTTCAGCCAGATATAGGGCGCGTTGACGCCGCCGGAAACGGTATAGCCCGCCTCCTTCAAGCCCTCGTAGATATAGCGGGCATTGTTCATGTAATAGGCAACCTGTTTTTTCAGCTGCTCTCTCCCCGCCTCCGTATAGACCGCGGCTCCCGCCTTCTGCACAATGTACGGCGCCCCGTTGTACTTGGTGCCGTGGCGTCTCGCCCACAGCGCATGGAGGGATACATCCCCGGCCTTCAGCTCCTTGGGGATCACGGTAAATCCCAGACGGACGCCGGTAAATCCGGCGTTCTTGGAGAAGGATCGAAACTCAATGGCACAGGTCCTCGCCCCCTCGCACTCGTAGATGCTGTGGGGCACATCCGGCTCGGATATATACGCCTCATAGGCCGCGTCGTAGAGGATGACCGCCCCCACCTTGTTGGCATAGTCCACCCACTCCTGGAGCTGCGCCTTGCCGATGGCGGCTCCGGTGGGATTGTTGGGGAAGCACAGATAGATCAGATCCGGCGTCTTACTCGGAAGCTCCGGCGCAAAACCGTTGTCCGCCGTACAGGGCATATAGATCACGTCGCTCCAGGTCTCCGTCCCGCTGTCGTAGGTGCCGGTCCTTCCCGCCATAACGTTGGAATCCACGTAAACGGGATATACCGGATCGCAGACCGCGATCCGGTTGTCCAGGCTGAAGATCTCCTGGATGTTGCCGCAGTCGCATTTCGCGCCGTCCGACACAAAGATCTCATCCGCACTGATCTCGCATCCGCGTGCCTTGTAGTCCTGCTCCGCAATGGCATTTCTCAAAAACTCGTAGCCCAGATCCGGCGCATATCCGTGGAAAGTCTCCGCCTTGCCCATCTCGTCCACCGCGCTGTGCAGGGCCTCAATGATCGCGGGCGCCAGGGGCTGGGTCACGTCCCCGATCCCCAGACGGATGATCTTTGCCTCGGGATGCGCGGCGCTGTAAGCGCTCACCTTTTTTCCGATGGTGGAAAAAAGATAGCTCCCGGGCAGTTTCAGATAGTTGTCATTTACTTTGAACATATTGGTTTCCTCTCTTTCTGATATTTCTCTTTCTAATATCTCTCTTTCTGATATCCCTCAACACCCATTGTCACATCCGCCGCTCTTTCGTTTCTGCCGGTATCGCTTCCGGATGCGCTGTTCCACCTTTTCCTGCCAGACCACAAGACTCCCCGCGGCAAACGGGATCGCCAGCACGATATAGGGGTAGATATATCTGCTCTTCGCCTCCCAGATAACGCTGAAGAGGAAGCCGCCGATCACGATCAGTCCCGGCAGATAGGAAAGCGTCACTTCCTTCTCCCTGCAGAGCGACAAAAATCCCAGGAGCAGACCCAGGTAAAAAACGGCCTGGTATTGCTTCAGCCAATTTATCAGCCGCGTTACCCCCCCGCCGCTGTACAGATCCTCCACCCACGCTTCGGAGTCCTCCCGGTACATAGTCATTACCATACACCCGTAGGTGGGCTCGTTCCACTGGCAGAGTATTTTGTCCTTCAAAAACACGCCCAAATCTCCCGGGTGATCCGCCCAGGCGAGGAACCGCTCCCGCAGATCCTGCCCCGCTATGCGGGAAGCCTCATCCACATCTCCTCCCGTCTCCTCAAAGATCCTCTTATTATAGCCGTTATAGCTTCCCATGGCGCACCCTTCGTTCTCCGGCTCCTGAAAACCCATAGCGATCCACAAAATGACCGGCATACTTCCCTCTTTGTGAATCCTTGTCCGTTCCTCGAGATATCCCCACAGACAGCCCCTTATCCCCATACAGACCGCCAGGGAAAGAAGAAAGGCTGCCAGGGGCTGCCACTGCCTGTCCCGCATAAAGGTTAAGAGCTGAACGATCAGCATAGCGGCCGCCACCAGCAGCAAGGCTTCTCTTCCCATGGACGAAAGCAGCAGGGACAGTCCGGTCAACACCGCAAAGAGCCACCTTTTCCATCTGTGGCGGCTGTCCGTCCGGTTTGCTTTTAAAAAAAAGAACACCCCATAGAGAGACGCACAGACGCCCAGGGTCTCCCCATAATAATAGGCGGTGTATATCCAAATGGGAGAAAACGCCATAACGCCAAATAGGGCCGTCAGCTCCGCCTTCCTGCTGTGAAACAGCTCTCTGGCTATGCCAAAAACCGCCAGCACCCCCAATCCCGCCAGGACGCTCTGCACCCGATAGATCACGATCGGCTCGCAGGAGCCAAAGAGGCGCAGCAGTCCGGCAAACAAGCTTATCAAATACAACTGATGGCTGTACGCAATGTAGTACGACTGCCCCTGTACCGCAGAGACATCACCGTTGGCAAGCGCTTCCGCCCCCAACTGCACCATCGCCTGATCCGCCACCGCATAGGGATGCGCCGCATCCACAAATCTCCATGCCTGGACTGCCATCACCGCCGACAGCGCCAACGCCACGGCCAAGGCGGTTTTCTCCCCGCATCCTGCCGCCAGCTTTCCGATCAGCGCCAACAGCACAAAAAGCCCTGCCAGACAGAGAAATGTGATCCAGACATTGTCCCTGGTGTCCGCAAGGACCTCCCCCCAGGAAAGATTCTTCGTATATCTCCAGGAATAGGCGGTGAGAACCAGAAAGATGACCGCGCCAACGCCCCCTGTTATCTTTGCGCAAACGCATTGCAAACCTGTCTGCAAACGATTCATTCCACCAACACTTCTCCCTCGAATACGGTGGTCGCCGGACCGGTCATGTAGACCAGATCGGCTTCCCGATCCCACTTGATCTGCAATTCTCCGCCTAATAGTTTAACAGTTATTTCCTCTTCCGTCAAACCATTTAAAACGCAGGCCACCGCCACGGCGCAGCAGCCGGTTCCACAGGCCAGCGTCTCTCCGGTCCCCCGCTCCCACACCCTCATGCGCACGGTCTTTTTGTCCAGGATCTCCACAAACTCCGTGTTGGTCCGCTTGGGAAACCGCTCATGATTCTCAAATTTGGGACCGATCTTCTCCAGGTCAAGCTCGGCCACGCCCTCCGCAAAGATCACCGCGTGGGGATTCCCCATGGAGACACAGGTCATCCGGTATTCCGCCCCGTCCACCACAATCGGCTCATCCACCACACGGCTTCCCTCCGCCTTCACGGGGATTTCCTCGGATGCGAGGATGGGACTTCCCATATTGACACGCACGCTGACAACCTTGCCCCGGGGATCCTCCTCGGAGCGCTCCACAGACAGCTCCAGAGTCTTCACCTTGCCGCAGCTGACAACGGTGATCCTCTCTCGGTCGGTGAGTCCCTTGTCATACACATACTTTGCCACACAGCGGATGCCGTTTCCGCACATCTCCGCCCTGCTGCCGTCCGCGTTGTACATCTCCATTTCAAAATCCGCGGTGTCGGAAGGATTGATAAAGATCACCCCGTCTCCGCCTATGCCAAAATGTCTGTCACTGAGCCTTTTGACCAGCTCCGGTTTCTTCTCCTCTGCAACGGTTTCCCGCGCGCCGTCCACATAGATATAATCGTTCCCGCACCCCTGCATCTTGGTAAATTTCATCTCAAAACCTCCCGTTTCCTGTTTTGACAGCACAAACGCCCTGTGGAGCCTTTCTTTAACCGCCCATCATCGAGAGCACCATCTGCGCCGTCTCCACCATATTCGTCCCGCTGTCCATGCTGCATTTCTGCAGATATCTGTGCGCTTCCTCCTCCGTCATGTGGTTGCGTTCCATCAAAATTTCCTTCGCGTCGCGAAGAAGCTTCTCCTCCTCCTCATTCCTCACTTTGGGCTTCTGCCTCAGTTTCCGTCTGCGGCGGGCGATGTTCTCCGTCATCATGCTCACCGTGCTGATCAGATCTACCGTCCTGAGGGGCATGGAGAGACACACGATGCCGCTGCCATAGCACTCGTTGAGCAGTCTCTGGGATGCCATGAGCAGCATCTCAAAGCCGGGAGGAAGGCACTCGTGCAACTCGGAATAGATCATATCCATCATTTTATAGCTGCAGATCACAATGCCGTCACTCAGCCCGTCCGTCTGGCTGATGGCCTGTGCGCCCGTGGTACACACGCCGACCACGCTGAAGCCGTTTCTCACCAGAACGTTTTTAATGCCCTTGGCGTCCTCCATTTTCGGTAATACCACTATGATATTTGTCACGCGCCCACCTCCTTTCCTTCCTTTTGCTGTCTAAGTGTTTACGAAGCTCCTTTTTGGGAGAAAAATCGTGTGTGAAAGCGTGCCGTGTGCATCCCAGACAAGTCGCCACAGGGCACGCTTTCGCTATATATCGCTCGCAGCGGTACCTAATGCGCCAAAACACGGCGCATAAGTACCGGCGGCTCTATAATGCCCTGTGCGCGATCTTGTCTGGGATGCACAGGGATGCCTCGAAAAAATTTGCTTCACAAACACCTGCTTTGAGTACAGGAGGCAGATCTCAATATTTATACAGATACCGCTCGATCTCCCACTGCGATACCTGCCCGCGATATTCCTGCCACTCCCGCTTCTTGGCGTCCACATACCTCCGTGTAAAGCTTTCGCCCAGGACCTGGCAGATAAAGGGATCCTTCTCCAGCTCCTCTGCCGCCTCCAGCAGGGAGTAGGGCAGTTTGTCGATCCCCATCGCCTGGCGTTCCTCCTCCGTCATAGCAAAGATATTCCCGCCCACGCTGTCCGGCGGCTCGATCTTGTTGACAATGCCGTCCAGTCCCGCGCGCAGGCACACTGCCAGCATCAGATAGGGATTGGCCGCGGAATCCGGACTTCTCAGCTCAATGCGGGTTCCCTCCCCGCCCGCCGTAGCCGGGATTCGGATGAGAGGGCTTCGGTTGGTAGCGCTCCAGGCAATGTACACCGGAGCCTCATAGCCCGGCACCAGACGCTTGTAGGAATTGACCAGCGGGTTGGTGATGGCCGCCATCCCCTTGATATGTCTCATCAACCCTCCTATAAAATAATAGGCGTCCTTACTCAGCCCCAGGGGATCCGAGGGATCTCCGAAGATATTTTTGCCGTCCCGGTGCAGGGACATATTGATGTGCATACCGGAGCCGTTTACGCCGGACTTGGGCTTGGGCATAAAGGTGGCGTGCAGGCCGTATCTCTTCGCGATGGTCCTCACCGCCAGCTTAAACGTCATAATATTGTCCGCCGTCACGAGCGCCTCGTCGTAGCGCAGATCGATCTCGTGCTGTGCCGGCGCGATCTCGTGGTGGGACGCCTCGATGACAAACCCCATCTCCTCCAGCGTCATGACCATATCGCGCCTGGCGTTCTCGCCGCAGTCTAAGGGGCCCACGTCAAAATAGCCCGCCTGCTCCTGGGTGTCAACGGTGGGCTTGGCATTCTCGTCCGTGTCAAAAAGAAAAAACTCACACTCCGGCCCCACCTGAAAGGTATATCCCAGCTTCTGCGCCTCCTTCAGGGCGTTCTTTAAAATATGCCTGGGATCTCCCTCAAAGGGCTCGCCGCTGGGCCGATAGACATCACAGATCATCCTCGCCACCTTGCCCTGCTGGGGCCTCCACGGAAAGATCTCGAAGGTGGAACAATCCGGATACAGATACATATCGGACTCCTCAATGCGCACAAAGCCGTCGATCGCAGATCCGTCAAACATACACTGATTGTTCAGCGCCCGCTCCAGCTGGCTGACGGTGACGGCAATATTCTTCAGATTGCCAAACATATCGGTAAACTGGAGACGGATAAACTCCACATCCTCGTCCTTCGCGATCCTGACGACATCCTCTCTGGTATAATTCTTCATACGCTACCTCCAATGTTATCTCTGTTTTACCTGTGAAAAAGGCATTCCTACCACTGTAAGAACCCCTCCGTTCTGTCCTCTATGATAACAACCGCCACGTCGGCTTGTCAATAGAAATCAGAAAAGATCGGCCCTGGGCAAAACCGCAAAAGATCGGGGTCTAAAGCCGGATGTCCACGCATATTCTTAAGTAAAAAATATCCTTTCGGAAGGATCCAAGGAGCGTATCTATGAGTGCAAAAACAAAGATTGTCGTACTTCATATGAAAGAATTGATCTATACCGGTATTTTTGCCGTGCTTGGCATCCTGTTTGTGGTGCTGCTGATCCTGCTGTTCTGGCCGGAGAAAGCTTCCGGCGGCCAGGACGCCTCCGACGGGCAGACGTCCGAATCTTCGGAGGCCGCGCAGTCCGCCTCGGAATCTATCTACATACCCGGCATCTACACAACGGAGCTGCTGCTGGGAGGACAGTCCGTAGACGTGGAGGTGATCGTGTCGGAGGATTCCATCACATCCATCCATCTGGTGGACTTGAGCGAGGCAGTCACCACCATGTACCCCCTGCTGCAGCCCACCTTTGATTCCCTCTGCGAACAGATCTACGAGACCCAGTCTCTGGACCAGGTTTCCTACTCCTCGGACAGCAAATACACCTCGTTGGTCCTGTTGGAGGCGATCCGCAATTCCCTGGACAAAGCGGCCAAACCCTGACACGCAAAACAGCGGTCTTTACCGGTTAAGGGTAAGGACCGCTGTTCTCTTATTTTTGTCTTCCGTCCGGAAGCTCTTATGCAAGCTCCTCCAGCTGCTCCAGCCAAATGCGCGCGCAGGCGTCGGAGGGCATACGGAGGTCTCCCCGGGGAGACAGCGCGACGCTTCCCACCTTCGGGCCGTCCGGCAGACAGGAGCGCTTAAACTGCTGGGAGAAAAATCTCCGGTAAAACGTCTTGAGCCATTTGAGGATCACCGCCCTGTCGTACAGCCCTTCAAAGGCCCTCACCGCCAGCCGGTACACCTTGGCAGGCTCAAAGGAACAGCGCAGCATATAGTACAGAAAGAAGTCGTGGAGCTCATAGGGGCCCACCAGCTCCTCCGTCCTCTGAGAGATCACGCCGTCCACCGGAGGAAGAAGCTCCGGACTGACGGGGGTATCCAGCACATCCCCCAGAGCCTCCGACAGCTCCGCGTTTTGACAGGTGTCCGCATAATACCTCACCAGATGCCTCACCAGAGTCTTGGGCACGCCGGCGTTCACACCGTACATGGACATATGGTCCCCGTTGTAGGTCGCCCAGCCCAGAGCCAGCTCCGACATATCTCCCGTTCCGATGACCAGCCCGTTCTGCTGGTTGGCGATATCCATCAACACCTGCGTCCGCTCCCTGGCCTGCCCGTTCTCGTAGGCGATATCATGGTTGTCCACATCCTGTCCGATATCCTCGAAATGGCGCAGGACCGACTCTCTGATATCCACCTCCATCAGCGTGACCTTCAGCGTTTTCGCCAGCCTGCAGGCGTTGTCATAGGTGCGGTCCGTGGTGCCAAAGCAGGGCATGGTCACCGCCAGGATCCCCTTCCTGTCCAGCCCCAGCATATCAAAGGCGCGCACCGTCACAAGGAGCGCCAGCGTGGAGTCCAGACCGCCGGAAATCCCAATCACCGCCTTCTGCAGGCCGGTATGCTCACAGCGCTTTTTCAGGCCGTAGGACTGAATGGAGAGGATCTCCTCGCAGCGGTGGTTTCTCTTCTCCTCGTCGCTGGGCACAAAGGGCGTACATCCGAAGGTCCTGTCAAGACAAGTCTCCTCCACCGTAAGGCGAAACGGCACCACCTCGTAGGGAAGATCCGGCTCCTTTCCAAAGGTTCCCATGCGTCTCCGCTCCCCGTTTATCCTCTGCACGTCGATCTCCCCGTAGATCGTCTCCCCCTGAAACCGCTTGGACTGAGCGATGATCGTTCCGTTCTCCGCGATCAGGTTATGTCCCCCGAACACCAGATCCTGGGTGGATTCCCCCTCTCCGGCGGAGGTGTAGACATAGCCGCACAGAAGCCTCGCGCTGGCGGATTTCACCAGCAGCTCCCGATACTCCTCCTTCCCCACCGTCTCGTCGGAGGCGGACAGATTGGCGATAACGGTCGCCCCCATAAGCGCGTGATCGGTCCCCGGCGGATTCGCCACCCACAGATCCTCACAGATCTCGCAGCCCACCGTAAGCCCCGGCACGTTGACGCACTCAAACAGCAGATTGGCTCCGAAGGGGATCTGCCCGCCGTCCAGACAAAAGGGCACCGCCCGCCGGTTTCCCCCCGCAAAGTGCCGCCCCTCATAGAACTCCGCGTAGGAGGGGATGTTTGTCTTGGGCACCATCCCCAGGATCTCTCCGCTGTGCAGCACCGCCGCCACATTGTACAGTCTGCCGTCCCGCTCCACCGGCAGTCCCACCAAAACCAGGGCATCTCTGCCGGCGGTCGCCTCCGCCACGCGCCTCAACGCTGCAAGCGCCTCTTTCAAAAGCAGCCCCTGCAGAAACAGATCCCCGCAGGTATATCCGGTGAGGCACAGCTCGGGAAATACGATGATCTTTGCCCCCCTGGCGCAGGCTTCCTCCAGCCCTTTGCACACCTGCTCCGCATTGTATACCGGATCCGCAACCTTAATTTTGGGCGTTACCGCCGCCACCTTGATAAAACCCTGTCTCATAGATCTCCTTCAACTCCTCCACGCTGAACGTATAGTTGGTACCGCAGAACTGACAGTTTACCTCGATCGGTCTGCCCTCGTCGATCATGGAGCAAAGCTCCTTTCTGCCGATGCTGATCAGCACCTTTTCTATCCTGGTCCGGTTACAGTTACAGGCAAACTGCACCGGCATCCGGCCGGTGATCTCCGGCGCAAACCCCTCCAGCAGGATCGCAAGCATCTGCTCCGGCGTGTTCCCGGCATCCAGAATCGAAGTGACGGAAGCCACCTTCGCCAGATTCCTCTCCAATCCCGCGATAACGCTCTCCTCCGCAAAGGGCATGAGCTGTATGATAAATCCGCCCGCCTGCCGGACGGTATTGTTCCTCTCCATTAAAACTCCCAGTCCCACCGAGGAGGGCACCTGCTCGGACGCCGCAAAGTAATAGGTCAGATCCTCCGCGATCTCGCCCGTCTGAAGCTCAGTCTGCCCAACATACGGCTCCTTTAGTCCCAGATCCTTGATCACGCTCAAATAACCTTGTCCCACAGCTCCGGAGACATCCAGCTTGCCGTTGGGCTTTGGGGGAAGGATCACATCCGGCACATTGGCGTATCCCTTTACGTTCCCCTGGGAGTCGGCAGTGACCGTGATCCCGTTCACCGGCCCGTCCCCCTTGATCTGAAGCGTCAGGATATCCTTTTCCCCCTTCAGCATGGAGCCCATCATCACGCCTCCCGAGAGAAGCCTTCCAAGCGCGGCCGTGATCACCGGGCTTGTATTGTGCGCCTGCCTGGCCTTCTCGACCACGCCCCTGGTGGTACAGGCAAACGCTCTGATCTGCGTATCCGCCGCAGTCGCGCGAACCATATAATCCGTCATGTCATCCTCTTTTCCGGTTTCCCGCCCGTTGTATTTCCTATGCTTCCTTTTTCACCGTCATATACACCCGCTGGCTCACATCCGTCACCGCCTGTCCGGTGTCCGCATCCTGAATGTCCACTGTCACAAGTCCCGCCCGTTCTGCGATCCGGCGCATCTGCTCCACCGTATATCCCCTCTGGAGATGGGTCTCCTCAAAGCGGCGGAAGAGCTCCCCCTTCTGCTGCACAAAGACCGTCACGTCGTACTCGTTGATCCCGCTCTCCTCGTCGTAGTAATTTTCCCAGATAAAGCTGCAGTCCTCCCGATTCTCCGCGATGGTGGCGTCGCCGATGACCTGGCGGTACTTGTAATCCGTGTTAAAGTCAAAGACAAAGATGCCGCCGGGGTAGAGGAAATTTTTCACCCGCGAAAACACCTGCAAAAGCTCGCTCTCCTCCAAAATATAGTTGATGGAATCGCACACGCTGACCACCGTCCCCACCGTGCTGTACAGATCCAGCTCCCTCATATCCTGAAGCAGATACAGGATATCGGATCCGTGCCTCTCCTTTTTCTCCATCGCCACATTCAGCATGGAGGGGGAATTGTCCACACCGATCACATCATAGCCCCTCTCGTAGAGAAGCTCCGTGAGGGTCCCCGTGCCGCATCCCAGATCCACCACCAGATTGCGCTCCGATTCCAGCGCGTCCGCCGCGTTCCGCACGGGAGTGGACACCCCGTATTTCCCGATCGCTCCGACCAGGAAATCACACCAGCTCCGATAGGGAGTCTCATCCATCAGCTCGTCGTACACAAAGGCAAAATCCGAATACATCTCGGCCTTTTCCCCGTCCTTTGCCATCACTTATCACCTCGGTATCTCTTTCCGGCAGCCCTAAACCAAAGCGCCCAGGGCGCCAAACACGCCCATGCTGCCCACACCCATGATCACGCCTGCCAGGATCACGCCCAACAGCACCGCCGTCACGCTGGACTTAAAATCCATGTCCAGAAGGCTGGCCGCCAGCGTGCCCGTCCAGGCTCCCGTCCCGGGCAAAGGAATCCCCACAAACAAAAGGAGCGCCGCAAACAGTCCTCTGCCCGCCTTTTCCTGCAGCTTCCTGCCGCCCTTGTGTCCCTTTTCCAGACACCAGGAGAAAAACTTTCCAATCACCGGCTTGTCAGCGCCCCACTCCAGCACCTTCCTGGCGAAGAGATAGATAAAAGGCACCGGAATCATATTGCCCAGCACACAGATGATATAGCTGGGCAACAGGGGAAGGCCAAAGCCTACCGCCACAGGGATCGCGCCTCTAAGCTCAATCAGCGGCACCATGGAAATCAAAAAAACCGTAAGAAACTTCTTAAGCATAACCTATATCTCCTTTTCTAAAATCACGTTTAGCCTGGCAAACAGCGCCTTCATCTCTTCCTCTGTCCCCACGGTGATGCGCAGATAGTTCTCGATGCGCGGCTTGTTCCAATGACGCACATAAATATCCGCCGCCTTCAGCTCCTGAAAGATCTTCTCCGCGGGAACGCTCTCATGCCTGGCAAAGATGAAATTCGCCTTTGAGTCCGGAAAGGAAAAGCCCAGCCTTGACAGCTCCCCCTTGGCCCACTCCCTGGTCGCCGCCACCTTTCTGGTGATCTCACGAAAGTATGCGTCGTCCCGAACGGCCTCCACCCCCATCAGCTGGGAAGGGCGGTTCATCGTATAGGAGTTAAAGGAAAACTTGACGTCGTTCAGGCAGCGGATCAGCTTTTCATTCCCCATGCAGTAGCCGATGCGAAGCCCCGCCATCGCGCGGGATTTGGAGAACGTCTGCACCACCAGAAGATTCTCATATTTCTCCAAAAGCGGCAAGGCGCTGGCCCCGCCAAAATCAATATATGCCTCATCCACGATCACGATCACATCCGGATTGGCCTGCAGGATCTCCTCCACCACGGACAGCGGCTCCAGCACTCCGGTCGGCGCATTGGGATTTGGAAAAATGATCCCGCCGTTTGGCTGTCGGTAATCCTCGGGCCGGATGCGCCAGTCCTCGTCCAGGGCGCAGGTCCGATAGGGGATGCGGTAAAGGTTCGCCCACACGTCGTAGAAGGAGTAGGTCACATCCGGAAACAGGATCGGCTCCGAGCCGTTAAAGAACGTGAGAAACGCCATGGACAGGACATCATCCGATCCCACTCCCACAAAGACCTGCTCCTTTTTCAGCCCGTAGTAGGATGCCAGGGCCTCCACCAGGGGCGTCGCATCCGGATCCGGATAGAGGCGCAGGGCGTCCGTGTTCATCCGGCTCGCCAGCCTCGCCACACCGGGCGCGGGCGGATACGGACATTCGTTTGTATTTAGCTTGATCATGTGTTCCTTGTCCGGCTGCTCCCCAGCCACATAGGGAACCACCCTCCGCACGTTATCTTCCCATCTCATTGTCTTTCTCATTGTCTTTCTCATTCCTCTCTTTTAATTCCCGACGGTAAACCGCGCTCTCCTCCTCCATGTGAAGCGCGTCATAGCAGCGGATCAGCCCCTCCAGGCTGTCCCTGCCGCCGGAGTCTCTGCGCAGGATCGGCGTCGTCTCATACACGGCGTTATAGTACCAGATGACCGCTTCCTCATAGTCCTCCCTCTCCTCATAAAAGGCCCCAAGCTCGCGGCATACCTCCGAACACTCGCCCTCGGCGATCACCTTGGAGGCATATTTGAAGAAATCCACCACATCCCCCGCAAGCCTCGCCGCCCTGGCCGCCACCAGACAGCTCTCCGTGACCTCGTCCGCACTGCGTTCCACATCGGCGGCAGACTGTTGAAAGAACGTCCTCGCCCGGGCAAACGCCTCGGCATCCCCCGAGAGAAAAAGCTCTCTGGCATACATATTGTGAAGCCTTTTAGAGAGGCGCGTCCCCTTCTCGGTCTGGCGCTGAAACGCCTGCAGATCCCTCCCCGCGTGGCTTTGCTCCGGCATATGTGTGATCACGATATCGCTGTCAAACACCACGGGAGTGAGCCGCACCGTCTCGTGAATGGGGCCCTCCCAAATAAAATCCCGCTTCCGCTTAAAGAGCTTCGGGCGGTACTCCTCATCAAAATTGTAGACGGTGCCAAACCGGAGCTGGTTTCCGTATTTCATCTGGACGATCTCGATCTGCGGCAAAAGCTTCTCCTTCAGGGCAAGGAACCGCGTCCGGTTCTCCTCCGAGAGCACCTCGTCCGCATCCGCGGAGTAGATGTATTCCATGGAAGCCTTCGAGAAGGCAAAGTTGCGCGCCGCCGCAAAATCATCCACCCACACAAAATCGTACAGGTGCTCCGTGTACGCGGCGGCGATCTCCCTGGTCCGGTCGGTGGAACCGGTGTCTACGATGATCACCTCGTCCACCAGATCCGCCACGCTGTCCAGACAGCGCGCCAGCACCTTCTCCTCATTTTTTACGATCATACAGAGAGAAATCGTGATCATGCTGTTCTCCTCTCTCCTATAACACCTTGGACAAAAACTCCTGCAGTCTGGGGCTTTTGGGGTGGTTGAAGAACTCCTTTGGCGTGTTCTCCTCCACGATGTTTCCCCCGTCCATAAACAGTACCTTGGTCCCCACCTCGCGGGCAAAGCCCATCTCATGGGTCACCACCACCATGGTCATTCCGCTCTCCGCCAGCTCCTTCATCACCTCCAGAACCTCTCCCACCATCTCGGGATCCAAGGCGGAGGTTGGCTCGTCGAACAGCATCACCTTGGGGTTCATCGCAAGGGAACGCACAATGGCGATCCGCTGCTTCTGTCCTCCGCTTAAAGAGGCGGGATAGGCGTCCGCCTTGTCCGAAAGCCCCACCCTCCGCAGCAGCTTCAGCGCGTTCTCCTTCGCCTCCTCCTCCCCCATCAGCTTCAGCTTAATGGGAGCAAGCGTGATATTGTTCAGGATAGTCAGATTGTTAAAGAGATTAAAGTGCTGGAACACCATTCCCATATGTCTGCGGATCTCATTGATATCCGCCTTGGGAGAGGTGATGTTTACCCCGTCAAACCAGATCTCCCCGCTGGTCGGAACCTCGAGCAGATTCAGGCAGCGCAGGAAGGTGCTCTTTCCGGATCCGGAGGGGCCTATCACCACGATCTTCTCGCCGGGATGAATGTGATAGTTTACCCCGCGCAGCACATGGTTGTCGTCAAACTGTTTGCGAAGATCCTTAACGATTATCACTCTTACGCAGCCTCCTCTCCAGTTTTGCCAACAGTATGGTCAATATCTTGATGGTCACAAAGTAAATTACCGCCGCGCCGATCAACGGCGTGAACGCGTCGAACAGGGTGGAGATCATCTGGTTGGAGACCCTCGTCAGATCGCTCAGGCTCACGTAGCCCACGATGGCGGTCTCCTTGATCAGAACGATAAATTCATTCCCCAGGGGAGGCAGAATATTTTTGAACGCCTGGGGGAGCACAATATAGCGCATGGTCTGAAAATTGCTCAAGCCCAGGGATCGTCCGGCCTCCGTCTGTCCCTTGTCCACCGCGAGGATTCCGGCCCTGACGATCTCCGCCACGTAAGCTCCCGAATTGATGGCAAAGGTGATGCTTGCCACCAGGATTCCATTGTGGCTGCCGCTCATCACCACAAACCACATGATCAAAAGCTGAAGCACGGAGGGCGTCCCACGGATGACATCGATATAAATATTGGCAATGCGCGCCCATATGGTAGGCTTTCCGTTTTTGCGGACGGAAATTTTCATAAAGGCGATGACCGTGCCGATGACGACGCCCAGAAGGGCCGCGTAAAACGCCACCTGCATGGTGACGCCATATCCCTTGAGGTACATCCGCCATCTGTCCTTCTCGATAAAGGCTCTGTAAATATGGCTCCAGACCGAGTTAAACCAGCTCATTTTCCGTATTTCTTCCTTTCTTCATCTTTGCAGGATCAAGAGACATTATTTTTGTCATTGTACCAAAAAGAGGATAAAGGCACAAGCCATTATCCTCTTTTTTGAAAATTTTTTGGCAGTCGTCCGATCGTCGGAGCCAAAAATCTGCCTGTTTATTCTGCCTCTTCAATGTACTGGGAGACCAGCTTATCAAAGGTGCCGTCCTCCTTCAGCTCAGCCAGCGCCTGATTCACCTGGCTGACCAGAGCGCTTCCCTTGGGAAGGGCAATCGCGTAATTCTCGATCTCGAAGTCAAACTGCGCGCCGTCGAGAGCCGTTACCTTACCCTCAAAGTTGCCCTCAAACACCAGCGCGGGGTTTTTGTCGATGATCACCAGATCCACTCTGCCGTTGATCAGGTCGTTGACGGCGTCCACCGCCTTGTCGTAACGCTGAACCGTTGCGTCGCCGGCATCCTCCAGATCCGTAGCGATGAAATCACCGGTGGTTCCAAGCTGTACGCCGATGGTCTTGCCTGTCAGGTCATCCGCGGACGCAATCTCCGAGCCGGAGGGAACTATCACATACTGAACCGCCTCATAGTAGGCATCCGAGAAGTCAACCTCCTGCAGACGCTCCTCCGTCACGGTCATTCCGGCGATGGCCACGTCGATCTTATTGCCAACGGAAGCCACCAGGGAGTTAAACTCCATATCCTGCACCTCGACCTCAAGGCCCAGCTTATCGCCGATCGCCTTGATCAGAGCCACATCAAATCCGTCCGGAGCCCCATTGTCTCCCAGATACTCAAAGGGAGGGAACGCGGCGTTGGTTCCGGCGATCAGCTTGCCCTCCTCCAGGGTGGAGACTGCCCCCCCGTCCGTCTTGGCCTCGCTGGTTCCCGCGCTTGTGCTCTCGGTGCTACTGCTGCTCTCCGTGTTTCCGGCGCTTGTGGTCTGGCTGCTGCAGGCGGTCAGACCGGCCACGCACAAAACAGCCGACAACAAAAATGCAATTCCTTTTTTCATAGTATTCTCCTCTCTTCCCCACGGCTTTTTTCGCGGGGGACATCTTTTCGATCCGCTTAAATATATCACTTCCCGAACCAAAAATCAATCCTTGTTTCCCAAAAGGTACAAAGCACCAGCCAAAAAGAGCACACTATATATGGAAGGAATGGCACCGGACGCTTCAGGTTGCCGTCCGGACCGATATTGCGCCTCGCCCCCTGGACCGCCGCCAAAAGAAAAAACGCCTCCGCCATCTGGATCAGGTATTCCCGCAGTCCCATGCCAAACGCGCTTTCTATGACTCCACAGGCACAGAAAGCATAGACATCCGCCCTTCCGTAGAACCGAACAAACCAAAACCGCTGCAGGATCAAAAACACGGCAAGCTGTCCCCACACGGGCCGCCATTCCTCCGGCCGATGGCACAGCAAGAAAACGGCCGTCCCCAGCACGAGCCACCACACAAAATCATACACCATCCCGCTCCTTACATCTGTCAGGCAGGCAAAGATAAGGCCGCCTCCAGCGAATCCGAGGGCCGCCGGCACCCACGCCTCGGACTCCCCTCTGACCGCACAGAGCCCTCCGGCAAGGAGCCCGTTCCCCACACACAAACCCCAAAAAAGCAGGTTTCGTCCCGCCCTGCCGCACAGGCCGGCTTCCCCGCCCAGCCGCCGCGCCGTCCCCAGGCAGAGGGCAAAGCCGGCGCCCACCGCCAAAACGGCCCACACAAAGGCCCGCCACATGGTTCCGGCGCTCCTCTAGCGCAGTCTGGTGCGCACGTCGTCCAGCACGGTGCCCTGGACGCCAATGACGCTTAACGAGGGGTGATCCTCCATCCTCCGGTCTCCCTTGTACGCTCTGACCGTGATCTCATAGGAGGCGTTTTCCGGTGCGTCCAACGGGATCATAAACGGCAGCTCCTCCACATGACGGTAGGAGGGGCGGTCCGTGTACACATACGTCCGGTTCAGCTCCGGGGAAAGCCCTACCAGCTCCTCCGGAAATTCCACCTCCACCTTCTCCGCATATCCCCAGGTGGTTATGGTGAGGATTCCGCTCTCCCCCCGCTGAAACACCGGATCCTGCGGCTCCAGGATCCGGACGACCTCTGTGGCGAGGTCAAACTCCGTCGTCCCCGCGCTCTGGGAGCTTTCGTTTCCCACATTGTCCACCGCGCGGACGGTGGCTGTAAAATCCCCGCTGAAGATCGGATCGTCCCCCGTGATGTCAACCCGTAAAACGCCGTCCGCCTGGGGGCGGTAAATCCTGCGGGCCGCATTGTCCGTGTTGTAAATCTCCAGCGAAAAGTCCCGAACCCCGCTCAGCGCGTCTTCCGCCGTGATCCGCAGCTCCACGGCGCCGTTTCGCCGATCTAAGAGAGTCAGGCCGTCCAAGACGGAGAGCCCCTCTATCGTCGGCGCCGTGGCGTCTCCGATCATGCAGATCCCGTTTCCCTTGTCCTCGCCGTAGTCCGAATACACCGTCTCCCCCTGACAGTCCGCTCCGGCAATGGGAAGGATTTCCACCTGCACGCCGTCCGCCTCTCGCTTCAGCACAAAGTCCTGCTCCACCGAAAGCTCTCGGTTTCCCTCCGACCGGCTCGCCCTCGTATGGGGATATGCGGATAACAGGGACGCACCGGAGGAGGTGAGCCTTCGCTCCTCCTCCGAGAGATAAAAGCGGCCCTCCCGCACCGGACTGCTCTCACAGTGCAGAATACTCCGGCAGCTCTTCCCCGCCGCACTGCTCTCAAAGACGGCGTAGTTGATCTGGTAATCCTCGCGCGCCCAGCCCTCCATATACGCCTGATAGCTCAGCGCAAAGGGCGTTTCCCCGTCGCTGCGCACATAGATCGTTCCTTCCGGCGACCGGTACACACCATCCCCCTCTTCCACCGCAAGCTTTCTGGTGTGCAGCGGCCACCGCAGATCCCCGTCCGCCGCCTCCAGCCGCAGATGGGTCGTCTCTCCCAGGTTGCCCGCCCTGTCCACCGGCGCCACATGCAGATACTTCACCCTGTCTCCCAGGGGGATCGTCTGTCCCTCCTCCCTGACATAGCGCCCGTTTGCACCCGTCACCACGGTCTGCGCGCTTTCATCCACGAGAACATAGTATCCGGCCACCCCGGTGGTCAGGACATTTCGGGTCACGTTGGAGCGGCATAGACGGGTGAGACTGCCGGTCAGATAGGATTCCGCCACATGATAGTAGGCCGTGCCGTTGTCCGCAGGCTTCTCCCACAGCACCTTCACCTGACTCTGTCCGAGAGCCTCCTTTCTCATGGTCTCTAAAGCGACGGCATCCGGAGGCGCCATATCCGACGCGACCACCCCGTCCAGGGATGCTCCCTCCACAAATCCGATGCTTTCCGATTGGATGGTGAACGCGCCGTCTCCCGCCCTGGTTCCCACCGCGCTGTCATAGCTTCCCGCAAACGCCGTGTTGACATAGCTGCTGCCTCCGTAGGCCGGCGTTATCGTCTCCGGCCTCTCCACATACTCGGTCTCCTGATAGAGCCGGAAGACGCCGTTTACATCCCCCTCCTCGAATCCGGGCCAGCACATCCCGAAGCCGCCTCGCGCGCCATAGTGCGGCGAGTACGTGATGGGAACGCAAAACAGCGGATACCAGTTGTAATACGCCACCGTGGTCTCCCTGCCGCCCTCCACGTACCAGTTCTCGCCGTTGTATTCCACATAATCGCCGGAGTCCGTCAGCCCCACAAACTCTTCTCCCTGCATCAGACGCCTGCTTTGGGCAATGTACAGGTATACCGGCAGTCCGAATTGATAGCCCACATCGATCTCGTTGTTCTCCCGATGATACGCCACATAGATGGTGGTGGGCTCGTCAAAAGTCAGATAGCGCAGACGGGTCCCCCTTTTTTCCGGCGTGTAGGTTCCCGCCACGCCGCCGCAAAAGCCTCCGCCGCCTCCCGCGCTTCCGCTCTGTCCGGCATATCCCGACGCTCCGGAAAGAACCGCTTCCGAGGATCCTCCCGGCCCGCCGTTTGACCTGGCGCCGGCTCCTCCGCCACCGCCCGCGATCAGCAGTACCCCCTTTTGATCCGTGGAGACCACGGTGCATCCTCCGCCGTTTGCATATCGGTTTCCGCCGCCACCGCCGTTGTAGCCGTTCCGGCCGCCCACGGTGTAGGTGATCACCTCTCCTGCCTGGAGCCACACTCTGGCCGTCACCCTGCCTCCCCTGCCTCCGAGAGCGCGCTGCCCGTCCGCGCTGTAATCGGCTCCCTGGGCGCCCTCCGCGGTCAGATTGTAAAATCCGGTGTAAGGGACCGTGTAGGTTCCGGGCCTCCCCGTGTACCCGCACGATACGCTCACGGTCCTGCCGCTGTCCACATCCTCCGCAGTGTTGATCCGGTGAAAGGAGCGCTCATCCCGGCTCTGGTAGAGCCGATAAGTCTTGCCAAGGCCGTCCGGCTGCCGCCAGGCTAGGTCCACCGCTCCCCGTTCCCCGTTTGCGGTGTAGTTGTCCGACGCGCGAAGAACCAGCTCCGCCCACTGGGCGTACAGAGTGGTATCCTTCGCCGGTGTGACGGTATCTCCGCCTCCCCCCGCCGGCTTCGTAAACTCCGCATCGTAATACCAGCCGCCAAAGGAATGGTTTTCCCACACCGGCTCCGGCAGGGTCACGGGATCCGGCGCATATTCCGCCCGAATCCTGTCCACGCTGTGATCCGGCCCGCAGAACCTGTACCGGTCGGCGGTCATCTGCCCTTGAAAGGGCTGCTCCTTTATCCACTCCACAAAATGCTGGGTTCCGGTCACCGGAGCCAGTCTCTCTCCCCCGTTCGTCTCGAAAGACACCGTGTGTCCGGCAGGCGCCTCCACCTCTGCCCTGTCCGCCGTGTACACACTGCCATAGCTGCCTGTCACAGTTGTGACGGCGCTGCTGCCGCGATAGCTCCCGCCGTTTGGGTCGATCGCAAGACGGCTGGAGGAGCCGCGCCACTGTGCGTAGAGCGTCACCACCGCGCCGTCTTTGTGGATCCGGATATCCCGATCCGTGAGATTGAGGATCCTTGCCTGATCCTCATAAAACGTACCGCTCCCGTCCGGCTCTGTGTTCCAACCCACAAATTCATATCCGATCCGCGTATAGGCGTTTGGGGTCAGGCGGACGGACGGCGTGACCGGTTTTCCCTCGTACTCGGAGGCATTGTTATACATATGGACGCTCTCCTCCATATACCCGCCGTAGGCTTCGTCCGTGTTGGGATCGTACGCCACCCGATACTGGTTCCAGGAGATCCCCTTGCAGATATGTTCCGCAAATCCGGCCCCCTGCTCCAGATTACGGCTCCACGGACAAAGATAAAAGTAATCCGGACTGCCGTCCCCCACCTCCAGATAGTCGATGGTTTCGGCGGCATCTTTGCTCATATAGATCAGGATTCCGGTGACTGCCTCCCCGCAGTCGGCACAGTACGCAAACCAGCCGGAATTGTAATACCCCTCACAGATATCCCGGGCAAACCTCACCCCGTGCCACTCTGCGGCGTCCCCCGGGTAGGAATTGTGCGTGCACATCCCGGCCTTATGCACCACCTCCCAGCGCCCGATCGGAATCCTTCCCTTCCTGCCCATCTGGTAATAGTGCTCTCCGGTATGCAGCGCCCTGAGACTCGTGGGAATGTCGGTAAACACCGCCGTCCCCTTCTCGTACCAGCAATACTCGGTGTCTCCCGCATTTGTGGTCCACGCCTCCCCGTCCGGACTAAACGTCACATAGGGACTGTTGTAGATCGTCTCCGGCTCCTCCGTCTCCGGTTTCTCCGCTTTCGCCGTCCTTCCTGCGAAAAAAAGGCATACCGCAAGCAGGAACAGCCCGCACAGAAGCCCGCTTTTTTTCTTCACAGTCTCATCCTCCCTTCCGTCCCGCTATGGGGCGTCCTTGACCACGCGCAGCGAGCCGCCGGCAAGCTGTGTGTAAAATTCCTCGACGTCCTCCTTATCTAGGTAAACGTTGACTCTCTGGGCGGAGGTTGCGCGATCCTCATTGGAAATCGTATTCCCCGCACCGTCAAACACCTGCTCCACAAACACATTCTGCCACACCAGCCTCGCCTGACCGTCCTCCGCCACCGCATAGATATGTACCACATCTCCGGCGCGCAGGACGCCGCCAACCACCTGGTAGAGATCCTCCGCCTTGAAGCCGGCGATGACCGGCTCCTTCATGTTCTGCGTCACTTCCTCCAGCGTGTCAAACATCCCCTCCGTCAACAGCACGCCCTTCTCTATGGAAAAGACGGCAAACTTGCCCGAAAGCGCGCTCCCCTCCGAGAGCGCCGTCTCCGGTATGCAGCTTTCATCCAGTTCTCTTTGCTCGAGATATCCGGCGATATTCTGCTCCGTGAGCAGCGTTCCCTCCGGTATCTCCCGGGCCGCCACATAGATAGTGCCCTTTTCATAGTCCGCAAGGGCATGTTTCTCTATCTGAAGCATCAAAAGAAACACTGCCGCCGACGCCGCAAAGGCCGCGGCAATGCCACCTGTCCAAAACACCCTCTTTTTGTCTTCCAGTCTCATTCTCTCTCATCCTTTCCTTCACTCATTGGCCACGATATCCACCAGCCTGCCTTTTCTCGCCTCAACCTCTGTCCCCAAAAATCCCTTCACCGGAAACGAGATCTCGCTGTACACACCCGTGGATTCGATCGGGATGCCGGTGGGAGAGCAGACGCTCCCAAGAGCGCCCGTCTCCTCCCACACGCCGCCGTTTTCCTCCACGTGATACACCTCCACCTGACCGTCCCTCACATTGTACAGGATATACTCCTCCACGGTGACCGGTCCCGAGATCCTATTTTGGTTGGGACATTCCCAGTTTTCGTCCAGGTTCAGATTCTCCTTCAGCGCTGCCGCATACCGCTCGTAGGCCTCACGCGGATCTGCGATCCGGATGGTGTGAGATATGCCGTACTCACGCACATCGATGACCGCAGAGGCAAGATTGGAGGCCGCCAGCGCATCCTCCAGATAGAGGGCGGTGGCGCGGTAGCTCTCGATCTGCATCTGGGCGCACAAAAGGATCCCCAGAAACAGCAGGAAAAACAGCCCCGCCGTCCACTGTACCCCGCCC
>CANRLX010000008.1 GCA_947631615.1 uncultured Acetatifactor sp. | reverse complement strand
AAAGGAAAAACGGCTACAGTCCGCATTATTACTGGGTTTGTAGCCGTTTTTGATTCCCATAAGTGTCAAACTCGGGATTATATCTTTCTGATTAAATAAAGTCAATTTGGTTATATGTTTGTTTTTGATTACACTTTTGATTACGTGAAAAGGTTGAAATTATGATAGATGAAAGCACATCACAGCTTGAACGTGGGGAAACTATTTCTTTTACGCTGGAAGAATTACAGGCAATGGAGCAGTATATTTATTGGCAGACACAAGATCGCAAAACGCTAAAACGGATCAACAGTCTTATAGCGGACATAAATCGAAACGGAGCAATCCAAGGCATAGGAAAGCCGGAGTTATTAAAGCATAATAAATCAGGGCTATATAGCCGTAGAATAGATGAAGCAAACCGCCTTGTATATAGCATCGATGCAGAGAACAATATCAGAATATACATTGCCGCGTTTGGTACTTGCACGAAGGCGGCAAGTGTGGTAAAATGCGATTGAGATTTCAAGAGAAGAAGGTGTACCGCTCGGCGCTGCGCCAACAGCGCCGAGCAGGGTTGGTATTCCAGCTACCACACAATACAGACGGAGTCTGCGATACACCCGAATGTATTATACCCTCCAGAGGGCAAAAATACAAGGGTGAGGTTTCGGAGCAGATAAGTCGAAAGCCTTAGAGATAGAAAGAGGTGTAGAAGTGTGGACGCATACTGCTGCACCTCTCTTGATTTCTCACTGGGGTACGTTGACGGCGGAGCGATCTGCCGTCGGGGTACTTCCGCGTGAGGAGTCGGAGTTTGAAAGAACTGCGATGAGTTTGCCGTACTTTTCGCGGTTCTTTTTTCATGCTTCGTAGAAACATTCTTCGCAGAAACATTCTTCAGAGAAGCATGGCTCCGCAGGAGACAAAAGGAGGAAAAAGATGAAAAAGAAGATTTTGACACTGGTACTGGCGGTAACGGCTGTGCTGATGCTTGCAGGCTGCGGCAAGGCGCAAAAGACCGCAGGCGGCAATGCAGAGGAAACGGCGCAGACCAAAGAATCCGCACTGGAGGAGACAGCTGCTGCGGAGACGGAATGTGACCACGAGTGGGTGGAGGCCACCTATGCGGCACCCAAGACATGTAAGCTCTGCGGCGAGACGGAGGGCGAGCCCAAGCAGAGCTACTTTGACGAGCATGGCGTGAGCGTGCCGGACGGTCCTGTGGACTGCACCATGGACTACATCTATTATAACGAAGACGATCCGGAGACCTACTGTAAGGTGGGAGATGCCGTGATTACCCAGACCGACTGCTATGCGGAGCCTACGGATGAGGAGGGGTATCAGAATGTTCATCTGACGCTGACGATAGCGTTTCAGCCAGGTTACTACTATGACGCGGCGGAGGATATACCGTATTTGGCGACCCTTAGTGGTGGTTTAGGAGTATATGACTGGTACACGGGGCGCATGTTGCCTTCCCGTGAAATGTGGGACGACGACGCGCAGGAGTATGCCGTCACGTTGGACATCGACGGAGTCAGTTATGAGGTGTCCTATTCTCAGGAGGTTTCCTGGGAACAGGGCGAGTGGGTGTATGACGAAGCGGGGAACTCTACGTCAAGTGCGACATGCACGTCGGAATACATCTTCCGGATACCGGAAGGCTATGATGGGCTGGTGTACTGCGCGGCTCCTGAACGAGAGTACACCGGGCTAGACACGGAGACGGTATCTGGCTTGGACGAGGCGGTGTATGCTGACCTTGATCCGACCGATGAGGAGACGGAGGAGGATAAGAAGCTTGTGGAAGACCGGCGCTACTTCCGCCTCAACCGCACTGAGATTCCCGTCAGGGAGGCGGAGGCCGGTACGGAAGACGCAGCCTGAGACTGGGGAGTAAGCGGAAAATTTTATACTTCCTTCCAAATTTCTGCACATGTACGGCGGCGGAGTCATACGACTCTGCCGCTTTTTCCGTCGTTCTGCGCGTCTGTAGAAGTTAAAAAGAAAGGTAAGCAACGCCAGAAGAAACCCTGTCAGGTTATGAAATTCAACTGTCGGTTGACATCTATTTTCTGCGATTCTACAGAGGGATTCTTGATATACGATATCATCCTATGATAAATTTAACTTATCATTTGAGGAAAGGCAGGCGCTTATATGTTGGACAAGGAAAATCTCGGAAGAAGAATTGCATATTACAGAAAAGAAAAGGGATTGACCCAAAAGGATCTTGCAGATTACCTGAATATCTCCTATCAGGCGGTCTCCAAATGGGAATCCGGAAAAAGCCTGCCTACGATTGAAATGCTTTATGAGATTTCTCATCTGTTAAATGTGACGATCGATTCCCTGATAAACGAAAATGCGTGGAAAAACAGACGGATCACATACTGGGATACCGGACTGGACTCGGAGAGACTTCACAACTTTAAAAAACAAATAATGAGCCTTAACTCGGAGGATGAGCGTATGGTTTCCGCCAACTATGCGGATGCCGTGTTATTTAAAATGGATACCTCGCAAATGGAGGAACCGATTTATTCTTGTGTCACTTGCGTTCCAGGCTCCAAGGAAAAGCTGGCAAGAGAGTATAAATACAACAGGGAGATCTGTGCCGATGTGGCGGCCAGCGCGGTCAATTTTCTCGTAAAGGACGGGATAAAGCCCGTTATCCTAAAGGCCATGGTGGTGTGCGGAAACCAGGATCAGGAGCAGATCTATCTTATGGCACAGTCTTTCCGACAGGTATGTGACGACAACCGGATGATGTTTGCCGGAATGGAGATATCCGCACAGCCTGTCAATTATGCTTACGGGGAATACAATGTGTCCGTTACTGTGGTGGGAGTGCAGGACAGAAAGCGGATCATCACAGGAAGCAGTATTGGGGAGGGAGACGTATTGATTGGAATCGGCACGGAAGGTATAGAAGGGACAAGTTATCCGTTTGTAAAAGCGATGTTGAATAAGAATCCCGAGCTCTATCATGCCAAGATCGATGAGGAGCATTTTTTTATCGAAGAATTGCTTAGAGCCAATCGCGCGTATGCGAGAGAAATCGCGGTATTGCAGGAAAAAGATTATCTGCGGGGAGCCTTTCGCATTAGCAACAGTCTTTTGAACAACAGAGTGTGGAACCCTGTCGACCGAAACAAAATTCCGGAGGGCTTGTGCGTAAATATTGATCTCTCTGCGCTTCCCGTTATGCCTCTGTATCGTTTTCTCTTTGAGCAGGACATGATCGGGGAGAATGTCTTTCCGTATCATTTCCATATGGGAATCGGTATGGTTGTGATCGTGGCGGAGCAAAATTGCGAGGCGGCGATGGAGCTTATAGGACAGTTTTCCGAGTGCTGGCGCATCGGGCAAATCGAGAAAGGCAATCGTTACGCGGAGAAAAAAATAGGGACAAGGGGGCAGATCAAATGGCAGAATTAAGCAAAAAACTGTTTTGGCAGGTCAGTGTAAAACATATCGGTTTTTTGATAATTTATATGATTTTGTCCGTTGTGCTGAGTGAGCTTATTGTCGTCGGAAACCATTATATTGCACAGGCGGCAGACGGTGTGCTTGCCGGAGATATGCTGGCATTTGAAGATTTTTGCCATACCTTTCTGTACCCGCTGGCGGTGATAATTCTTTTTGGCAGTCTGGCGGCATATGGGAAAAGCCTGAGCGGAAATCACTACAGCGTTCTGGTGCAGAGGGACGTGAGAAAAAAACTGGGAGAGCATCTGCTCCGACTTCCCTTTTCTTATTTTGACGAAAAGGGTTCCGGAAGTATTATGACCAGATTTTTCTCCGACATCGGGGAGACCGGAAAATTTTTTTCCGAGATATTTCCGGAGCTTTTGGTGAATATTGCGACGGTTGCCACCATTACCGTTTACTTTACGCGGCTGGATAGCCGTCTGCTCCTGATCTTGTTTGCAAGCTATCCCGTGATGCTTATTGCCGCGGATAAGCTGTCCAAAAGGCTTTTTAGAATCCTGAAAAAATTCCGGAGCGGGATCGACAAAAGAACGCAGATCGCATACGATGCCATTCAGGGAATCGCGGTCGGCAGAAGCTATGATCTTTATGGGATCCTGTGCGGACGTATCAATGCCGTGATAGATGAAAATGCAGATCATGCCTGTAAAAGCACCAGAATCAGCTCGATGGGCTGGCTGTTGAAAGGGATCATCACCTCGGTGCCGGAGGTGGCCTGTTATTTTTTTGCCCTTTTTGAGGTGCTTTCGGGCAGAATAACAGCGGGTCAGATGCTTGCGTTTACCGTTTTGCTTGGCAGAATGATTTATCCCTTGAGCGGTATTATTTTCTGCCTGACGGATATCCGTTCCGTTAAGGTTGCCATGGACCGGCTGGAGGAAATCTATGAGGCGGCGCCCGAGGAAGAACATTCGCGGAAATCGGAAGGCCTGAGATACTTAAAGGAGGAATGTCCGTCTGTTATTTCCTGGGAACAGGTTTGTTTCGCCTATCAGCCTGACAGACCTGTGCTCGACGGGGTATCTTTTGAAATAAAACAGGGAGAACAGGTGGCGTTTGTAGGAGGTTCCGGAGAGGGGAAAAGCACGATATTCAAACTTCTTTGCGGATTGTATGAAAAAGGAAAGGGCAGCTACCGACTGTACGGAAAACCCATTGAGTATTGGGATCTGCAGAAGGCGAGAGCGTGCTATTCCGTCGTGTCTCAAAACGTGTTTTTGTTTTCCGGAAGCATTGGGGAAAATGTCGCGTGCGGAAAGCAAAATCCGTCCATGGAGGAGGTAGTGGAGGCCTGCAAAGCGGCAAATATCCACAAATTTATCCTGAGTCTTCCGGAGGGCTATGACACGCAGGTGGGAGAGAGGGGGATCCGGCTGTCTGGCGGGGAGAAACAGAGGATATCCATTGCCAGAGCGTTTTTAAAAAACGCGCCGATCCTGCTTATGGATGAGCCCACCTCGGCGGTCGACACGGACACCGAAAAGGAGATTCAGGAGGCGATTATTAAAATAGCCAAAGACAAAACGGTGATCGTCATTGCGCACAGGCTTTCTACCGTTAAGAATGTGGATCGTATCTATGTGTTAAGGGACGGAAGGATAGCGGAAAGCGGTTCACACGATATGCTTTTCAGGAAAAAAGGTATTTATGCAGAGTTGTATGGAAAGGATGTGACGGCAAATGCGACCTGAGAGAAAGAGGAATTTGTTTTTCTGGTTTATGGGACTTATGGGAATACGGCTTCCCATTTATTTGGCGGCCATTGCTGTCTCCTCCCTGGGCACCGGTTTTCGCAAGGTTGCGGTCGCCTGGGTCGTGGAAAGCATAGTGACGGCGGCGCAAACCGGAGACACCAGAGGGCTTGTATCAAGAGTGGCCATACAGTTTCTTGCGTTTTGTTTTGGCTGGTGGCTGTGGAGAATGGCGATCATCCGATACAATATCGAGGGCAGACGAGGCGCCGCAAAGGTTGAAAAAATGGTATTTTCAAAGGCGATGCGCCTGCCCTATGCCTATTACGAAGGCCATCACAGCGGCGAGTTTATGGCAAGGCTTATATTTGACACAGAGCGGGCAAACGATATTTACAGCTCTCGTCTGCGCAGACTGTCGTCGGCGGTGATAGAATCCTTTGTCTATCTGGTTCCTATGCTGTACTACAGTCCCAAGCTCACCTTATGCCTGTTTCTGCTGAGCGCTCTTTCTTTTTTGGTCAACAGCCGTTTCCTGAAGCCAATGAAGGCTGTGGGCGCTAAGCTTGCAGCGGAAAATGGGAAAATGACGCAGCATTTGTCAGACATGCTCGCCGGAATGGAGCTGATCAAGATATTTCCCGTGGGGAACAAGATACGGACTTCCTTTTTGAATACCAATGACAGTTGTTTTGCCGCGGAAAAGAAAACAAACCGGATAAGTGCGGCGCTGGAGAGTTTGAACTGCATGTTCAGTCTGATGGGAGCCCTGGCGTTTCTGGGTCTGGGAGTCTGGTTTGTCTCCACGGATCAGATTACGCTGGGAGCGCTGACGGCGATCTATACGATCTACGGATCCTTTCAATATGTCTTTCTCGATATCGGGAAATATCTTCCGCAGATGGTGAATTGTCTCGCCAATGTTGAGAATCTGTATGATTTTTTACAGCAGGAGGAAGAACCCGCACGGTATTTGGAAAAGAAAAAGGAAAATTCCGAACAGAATCCTACGGGAGAGGCAGACAGTGCCTATGCTGTTTCCGTGGATCATATCACCTTCGGTTATGGAAGAGACAGCAAGGTATTAGAGGACTTTACAATGAAGGTAAAACCAGGAACCTGTGTGGCGGTCACAGGGGAATCCGGAAAGGGAAAGAGCACGCTGGCGAAGCTTTTGTTGGGCTTTTATCCGGTGGAGGAAGGCGAGATCAAGCTTTTGAATAAGTCACAGAGAAACAGTACTCTGACAGAGATGAGAAAGCTGATCGCGTATGTCCCTCAGGAGCCGTATCTGTACGGAGTGAGCATTGCGGAGAATATTGCCTACGGAAGAAGTCCCGTGCCGCCGGAGGAAGTCCCCATGGAGGACATTGTGGAGGCGGCAAAGACGGCAAACGCCCATGAGTTTATCCTGGCATTGCCGGACGGTTACCAAACCGTTCCCGGCGAGAGGGGCAACACCCTTTCCGGAGGAGAAAGGCAGCGTATTGCGATCGCTAGGGCAGTGCTGAAAAACGCGCCGATTTTGCTGTTGGATGAGGCGACCTCCGCCCTTGACAATCAATCGGAGAGACTGGTAAATGAAGCCCTGGCCAGAGTGTGCAGAAACCGCACCACGATCATGATTGCGCACCGGCCGTCAACAATCGCATTGGCGGATGAAATAGTGCCTGTCAGCGCGTTAAGGAACTAGAAAAGGCCGTTGAGTTTTATTGTTATATTATATATAATAGATATCAGAAAATCTTACCGGAAAAATTTGCGGCAAGGGCGAGAGTTATCCGAGAGCAAAGGGAGAAAAATGGCATGAAAAGCATTGTTAAAATACTGGAGAAAATGGGAAAAGGCATACTGCTGATCCTCACGGGAGGAATTGTAGGGACGATGCTTTTGACGCTGGCGTATATGCTGCCCGTCAACACGGAAAACCGGGATGCGTCCTATGATATATTAGAGTGGGAGGGATGGTATCCGCGCGCCTCTATTACAAGCGGATCCCTGGACACCTACTTTTATTCGCTCTTTCCGGATGTGCTGGACGATTCCTCGGAGCGGATCATCCTATATACCGCTTTGGATAATAGTGAGGGGAATCCGCTGATACGGGCGATGGAATCGCATAATCAGTGGAGTGGATATTATAATTATTATTGGCATGGATATGTAGCGCTGCTTCGGCCCCTGTTTTTGCTGTTCGACTATACGGAGATACGGACCCTTAACGGGATTTGCCAGCTTTTTTTGGTGGTTATGCTGGCACTGCTGATTTCCAAAAAGAAAGACATTCGCTATGTATTTATGCTGATAACCTCGTATGTGTTAATGTCGCCGTTTGCGCTGGCTATGTCTCTGCAGTTTACCTGGATCTTTTACATCGCATATATTGGCACGTGGGTGCTTTTACGAAATCAGCGCTTTTTTCAGGAGAAAGAACGCTTCTTATTTTTCTTTATGGTGTTGGGAATGTGCACCAGCTATTTTGATCTGCTGACTTATCCGCTTTTGACCTGGGGTGTGCCTTTGCTCTGGTGGATAGTGATGGACGCAGAGGAAAAAGGGGCGTTCGTATGGGTAAAGCAGGTGATCGCCACAGGATTTTTCTGGATAGCCGGATATGCCTTTCTGTGGATGACCAAATGGGCATTTGCTTCTTTGCTTTTAAAACAAAACGTGTTTGCGGCGGCGATAGAGGAAGTGTTTATCCGTTCCGGTGTCCAAAAGGGGACAGAATTTACTTTTTTGGCGCGTCTGCAGGCCGTATATATGAACTGGAAGCATTACAGTTATCCAATGTTTGCGCTGCTTTTGGGAGTATGGCTTCTGTACTGGTTTTATAAATTGCTTGCCAGGGGGGGCAGAGCGACCGTCGGTGCGGTGCATTTCTGCTCATAGGGGCATCCGGTGTCGTCTGGTATTTTGTTTTGGCGGATCATACGTCCGCTCACCATTTTTTTACCTATCGGATTTTTGGAATCAGCATATTGGCGTTTATGGCGATGATCCTTTCCAACGTTCCGAACCACGAAAAAAGGGCGGGGGCGGCGAGGAAGGAGCGCATAGTCCCGACGGCCGTCTGTATTCTGGCGGTTATTCTGGCCAT
Organism: uncultured Acetatifactor sp.; assembly: GCA_947631615.1. Taxonomy (GTDB): domain Bacteria; phylum Bacillota; class Clostridia; order Lachnospirales; family Lachnospiraceae; genus Acetatifactor. The sequence continues at coordinate 60,373 of CANRLX010000008.1, read as the reverse complement.
TCCGCTTACCATGCTCACAAAGGAAGAATTGGGGGTACTGAACGGGTATCTGGAATATGACACAGTGGCGTTAGGGGACGGCGATCGGGTCGAGGCAGCGTTTACTCCTTCTTTTAATGAGATCCGGAAAATTCGTTTTGGACTGGAGAGTATGGGAGGGAAGGGCGTTTGTGAAATTTCCCTTTGGGATGCGGATACCCTGTTATATCGGGATGCGCTGCCGGTACAGGACTTTGAGGGAAACCTACAGGGGAAAGAAGTGAAATGGAAGTTGCAAGGGGGAAAAACGTATCGGCTTGATCTGCAGATGAAAGGCATAACGAAACCGGTGCAGTTCTATGTCACAAAAAACGGAGAGACGCCCTTGACGGAGTATGGTGAAATGACGCTCAATGATCAAAAGATGGTGGGGCAGATGCTGTCCGGTATCACTTACTGGACAATGCCCAACTCGCGCTATATGAAAATTTTTGTAGCGGCTACGTGGATGGGGATCCTGCTGGCAGTCGGATCTGCGATAGGGCGGTCAGGGAAATAATCCGTGAAAAACCGCCCATTGTCCCACACCGTCTGTCCCCAAGGGATCTACCATGCGGCGCAATGCCATTCCGCACTTTGGGACATCCGTTTTGGGTTACCGCAGAAAATAAAACGCCATCGCCAATACGGCAATGATGATAGCGATGGCAAGCAAATAACTCAGACAGCTTCTGCGGGGATAGCCGCCCTCTGAGTAGGAGTGCCTGCGCGGCCCGTAATAATGTCTGGGGGGCCTGGGTCTGGGCGGGGGAGGAGGCATACCGGGACCGCCTCTCATTCCTCTGGGAGGTCTGGGGCCGCCGATTCTTTTTCCGGAGCCTCCGGACTTGCGGCCGGGGCCGCCGCTTCCTTTGCCAACCGCCATATAGTTATCCTCCTGTATGTCCGTAAAATCCTTCTGTTACCCTTCTATCATACGACGAAATTCCAAAAGAAACAACATTTTTTGAGGGACAGACGGGGGAAAGCGTGATACAATGGACAAAACGGCCCTGAAAACCACAGGGAGGGCTATAAGAGAGGATCTCCAAGAGAAGATCTCCAAGAGAAAATCTCTAAGAAGGAACCATAACAAGGAATCATAAAGGAACCATAAAAGGAAACCTCAAGGGAGAGCCCGAAAAAGGAACCTCCAAGAAGGCGCGTCGGGAGATAACTATGAACAACAGAAACCAAAAAATTATACGGACCAGCGTTATTGGGATCGTGGTCAATCTGGTGCTGGTGGTCTTTAAGCTGATTGTCGGCCTGATGGCGGATTCCATCGCCATTGTGCTGGACGCGGTGAACAACCTGGGAGATGCCCTGTCGTCCATCATCACCATTATCGGGGCGAAGCTTGCGGGGAAAGCGCCGGACAAAAAGCACCCCTACGGCTACGGGCGGATCGAATATCTGACCTCTGTGCTGATCGCGGTGATCGTACTGATGGCGGGATTGACCTCCATACGGGAATCCTTGGACAAGGTGCTGCATCCGCAGCCGGCATCCTATACGGCGGTGTCTCTGGTCATCCTTGCGGTGGCTGTGGCGGTGAAGTTTTTGTGCGGGCGCTATGTGAAGGCCGTGGGGGAAGAGATCCACGCACAGTCGCTGGTGGCCGCCGGATCGGACGCTTTCTTTGACTCCATCCTGTCTCTGGCCACGCTGGCGGCTGCCGTTGCCAGCATCCTGTGGCAGGTGAGTCTGGAGGGGATATTGGGTCTGGCGATCTCCCTGATCATTCTCAAGGCGGGTGTGGAGATGCTGTTGGAGACTTTGAACAGCATTATCGGAGAGCGGGCGGACAGCGAGCTCTCGGAGAAGTTGAAGGAGAAGATCAACGCCTATCCGGAGGTCAGAGGCGCCTACGACCTGACGCTGCACAACTACGGGCCGACCGAGATCATCGGTTCCGTGCACATCGAGGTGGACGATAGCCTGACGGCCAGGGAGATCCACCGGCTCACCAGGCAGATCACCACGGAGGTGTACCTGGAATTTGGGATCGTGCTGACGGTGGGGATCTACGCGTCCAACACCTCCGACGAGAAACTGATGGAGGTAAGGCGGTACCTGGAGCGGCTGGTGGGAGAACAGGAGGAAATATTGCAGATGCACGGTTTTTACGGAGACTCCGAGAGCCGGAATATCACCTTTGACCTGATTGTGGATTTCCGCGCGGATGCGCAGAGGGTGAAGGAGGAGGTGCTTGGCAGGCTTCGGGAGAAATACCCGTCCGTGCGCTTTGACATTGTGCTGGATTCCGACTACAGCGACTGAGCCTCCCGATTTCGCCACGGATTTACCGCATATTTTTACTGACAATTTTTGGGTTTTGTGATAAACTTGTACACAGAGAAATCAATTCGCTGACATTAGGCGAAGAAAGGAGAGCATCATGGAATTACCATTTCAAATCGATTTATCTGGAGAGGTAGCGGTTGTTACCGGAGGCAGCGGGATCATCGGCGGAATGTTCTGCAGAGCGCTGGCGCTGTGCGGCGCCAAGGTTGCGGTTCTGGGAAGAAAGGCTGAGAACGGCGAACCGGTGAAGGCGGACATTGAGGCTGCGGGCGGCGAGGCGATCACGGTTTCCGCCGACGTTATGAGCAAGGAGAGCCTGGAGAAGGCAAAGCAGGAGATCCTGGACAAATGGGGCAAGATCAATATTCTGGTGAACTGTGCCGGAGGCGCGGTGAAAAGCGCGCAGATCCCTCAGGATCAGTTTTCCGATATCGAGGGGGATATGCTGAATTTCTTTACGACGGATATGGAGAATGTCCGCTCGGAGCTGGATCTGAACCTGTACGGAACGATGCTCCCCACGCAGATCTTTGGCGCGAGCATGGTGGGACAGGAGAATGCCAACATCATCAATATATCCAGCATGGGCGCGTATGGCCCTCTGACCAGAATCCCCGGCTACTCCAGCGCCAAGGCGGCGATCTCCAACTTTACCGAGTGGGCGGCCAACTATTTTGCCAAGAGCGGCATCCGTGTCAACGCGCTGGCGCCCGGTTTCTTCCAGACCACACAGAACCATGCGCTGCACTTTAATCCGGACGGCACGCCGACCCCCAGGAGCAAGAAGATCATCGACAGCACTCCCATGGGCAAGTACGGCGATCCCGAGGATTTGATCGGCGCTCTGCTGTTTTTGGTAAGCCCTAAGGGAAGCAGCTTTGTGACCGGCGTGATCCTTCCGGTGGACGGCGGTTTCCACTGCTACCTGGGCGTATAAAATTTTTGAGCGATACTACTTGACTTTTTTCCCGTGACAGGGTAAAATAACCATTGCTGTGATAAATGCGGCAATGGTTATTTTTATAGTTTTTCTTATGCGATAGTGGCTCAGTTGGTAGAGCGCCACCTTGCCAAGGTGGAAATCGCGGGTTCGAGTCCCGTCTATCGCTTTTTTTATTTCTTTTTATTCCTGATGTTCACGCTTCCTTTTCTTGGATTCAAAGGGAATCGTTTGCCTCATGTTCTGTGCACCCTGCCGCGGTTCCACACGTGGCTGGGCTGCGCCTTGGAGGTGGGATAGCGGAAGAGCAGAGTGCGCAGCGCTTTCCCGTTGAAGGGAAACAGCGGCCAGAAATAACTCATGCCGCCGAAGGTGGGAGTGGCGATGACGGAGAGAAGCGTCAGGCATAGGCTGACCAGAAATCCGGACGCGCCGAAAAATGCTGTGGCGGCGATCAAAAAAATGCGGTAAATGCGCAGCGCGTCTGAAAATTCTATGCTGGACAGCGAGAGGGAGGCCAAAAGCGTCACGGCGGCGTAGAAGAGCACTTCCGTGGAAGCCCAGTTCAAACTGACAGCAATGTCACCTATAATCAGCCCGCCTACAATGGACAGGGATCCGGAGAATCGGCTGGAGGTGACGGAGGCGGAATACTTAAACAAGTCCAAAATAAATTCCACCGCAAACACATAAAAAATGAGCCGCAGAGGTGTCAGACCTTCTGTGGACAGAAGCTGCCATCTCTCCGCCGCCTGTGGATAATAGGCCGTGATCAGCAGAAAGGCCGGCATGAGAAGAAGGCTCACCGGTATGCAGAAAAAGCGCACCAGGCGAAAGTAGCCTCCGGTCAGGGGGCTTTTGTAATAGTCCTCCGGACTCTGGGTAAACTGAAAGATCGTGCTTGGCAGGATCAGCACGGCCGGAGAGTTGTCCACGATCACCAGAATGTGCCCCTCCAGCAGGTAGCTGCACGCCACGTCGGGGCGTTCCGTCATCTGGATGCTGGGAAGGGGCGTCCACCATTTTTTGCGCACCAGGAGTTCCTCCAGGCTTTTGGCCCCCATAGTGAGGGAAGTGACCTGCAGACGGTCCAGCGTATCGGACAGGGTTTGCAGCAGCTCTTCGTTGACACTGTCCGCCAGATAGGCCACGGCCACATCCGTTCTGCTCGCCGTGCCCACGCTGTGGACGGCAAAGGTGAGCTGGGGGGAGCGCACCCGCCTGCGGATCAGGTTGGCGTTAAACAGCATGGTCTCCACAAAGCCGTCCCGGGCGCCTCTGGTGATGCGCTCCGCGTCGGGCTCCGCCACCCCTCTGGCGGGGTAGGTGCGCACGTCGATGAGGATCGCCTGCGGGAAGCCGTCGATCAGAAGAACGGAGGGCCCGCTCAGTACATTCTGCAGAATGTCGTCCCAGGAGTCGGTGAGGGAGGTCTGGGCGTACCCGATCTTTGCGTCCATATAGCGGCGGATATCCTCCACACGGGCATCCGCAGTGTAGAGAGGGCTTTGCAGATCCGAAAAGATCTGCTGTAAAATTTCCGTTTTACAGAAGCCGTTGATGCCCAGCCAGTAGGCTTTGGTCTCTCCCAGATACAAATTTCTGGACACCAGATCGAAGCTTTTTTCCAGGGGAAGGAGCCGGTGCAGAGTGTCGATGTTTTCCGCCAGAGCGGCGGACAGGGGTGGTGTGTGTTCCATGGTGCCTCCGTCGGTTGTTTTTTGCACATAGTATGTGCGGATCCCGCGAAAGCTATTCCCAGGGCGGGCGTGCCAAATGTCAAAACCAAAGCTCCCAGAGGCCCAGCAGAATGAGGAGCATACCGGAGACCCCGTCGGCAGCGACACCGATCCTTTGGGACAGACAGCTCCTGCCCAGATGATTTCCCAGGTACAGAAAGGCCACAGAAAAGAGGATCGTCATAACGGCGGCGGGAGCCAGGGTGAGCCCCGCGACGCTGGCGGACAGGCCGATGCCCATATTGTTGGCGGACAGGGCGATTCCCAGCGCCAGCGCGCTTCTGTAGGAGAGCGTCTCCGGATGCTCCGTCTTTGTGAGCTCACAGGAAAAGTCGGGGACATTTTCCGATTTTGTGCTTAAAAGGTATTTTTTTCGGAGGCGGCTCATAGATTTCTTTAGATAGTATAGACCGTAGAGGATCAAAACGGCGCTGCCGATCCAGGTTCCCAGGGAAGCGGGAAGCAGAGGGCCAAGCAGCGAGCCGCAGCCCACGGAGAGGCAGGTGCCTGTCAGCGTAATAAAGCTGGTCAGCAGATTGGGCAGGATTCCGATATGGACCCGCCGGATCCCGTAGGTGATTCCCATCAGGAGGGCATCCAGGCTGGCCGATACCCCAAAGAGCAGAGAGGAAAACAACTGCATGAGAGGAATTTCTCCTATTTCGGACGGTTACGATGTCTTTCCATTTACTATATTCCTTTTTTGCGGCAGGAGTGATATGATAGACAAAGAAATACGAAAGAGGATAGGGGCTGGCCCATGAAAAAAGTTCTGTTCAACCGAGCGATCACCTTTGTAAAGACGGAGACGGTGCTGTGTATTGCGCTTTTGCTGGCAGCGGTCTCCGCGTTTTTGGTGCCTCCGGATGAGGCGTACCTGGGGTATATTGATTTTCGGACATTGGCGGTCTTATTTTGCCTGATGGGTGTTATGGCGGGACTTCAGGGTCTGGGCGTCTTTCGGTTTATCGCGGAGAGGCTTCTTCTCAAAGTCAGGACGGAGGGGCAGCTTGTGCTCATACTGGTGGGGCTGTGCTTCTTTTTCAGTATGCTGATCACCAACGATGTGGCGCTTATCACCTTTGTGCCCTTTACCTTTACCGTGTTGAAGCTGATGGAGCCGGAACGGGCGGACCGATGGATGATCCCCGTGGTGGTCCTGCAGACGATTGCCGCCAACCTGGGCAGTATGCTGACGCCGGTGGGCAATCCCCAAAACCTGTACCTCTACGGGCGGTCCGGCATATCCATCGCCGATTTCCTTGCCCTGACGCTTCCCTATACGGTGTTGGCGCTGGTTCTGCTGGCGGCGTGGTGCGCGGTTCTGGGAGGCCGCAGAAAAGGCGCAGGGGATGGACTGTCGGTGGCTTTTGAAAGCCGGACAAGCCTGGCCGGGCAGGGGGGCAGGCTTTCGGTCTATCTGGTACTCTTTGCGCTGTGTCTGCTCACGGTGGCCCGCCTGATTCCCTATGCGGCGACGCTGGCGGTGGTTTTGGCGGTGGTGTTTCTTCTGGATAAAAAGGTGCTGCTTCGGATAGACTATTCCTTGCTTTTTACGTTCGTGGGGTTTTTTGTCTTTATTGGAAATATGGGCCGGCTTCCCGTATTTTATGATTTTCTGCAGAGCGTTGTCGCCGGAAACGAGACGGTCACGGCGATCGTGGCGAGCCAGGTGATCAGCAACGTGCCGGCGGCGCTTCTTTTGTCCGGTTTCACGGAAAATTACGCCGGACTGATCGTGGGGACCAACCTGGGCGGCCTGGGGACCCTGATCGCTTCTATGGCAAGCCTGATCTCCTACAAGTATGTGGCGCGGGAGCGGCCGGAGCGAAAGGGCGCCTATCTTGGCTATTTCACCGTGGCAAACCTTTGTTTTTTGGCGGCAATGGCCGTATTGTACCTAATAATCTGGGAAAGGTGAGAAGAATCGTATGACGGAAGATATGACTTTGATCGGAGAGGAAGCATACCAGGCGGCCAGGGAGATCCTGCAGGCAGCCGGACTAAAGGAGGGGCAGCTCTTTGTGGTGGGCTGTTCCACCAGTGAAGTGGCGGGCGCCGGCATCGGCAGCTTCTCCAGTCCGGAGCTGGCGGAGGCAGTCTTCGGCGGTATTTATCAGGCCACTCAGGAGGCGGGCGTGTATCTGGCCGCCCAGTGCTGCGAGCATTTGAATCGGGCCCTGATCCTGGAGGAGGAAGCGGCGGAGAAATACGGATATGAGCCTGTGAATGTGGTTCCCCAGCCCAAGGCGGGGGGATCCTTTGCCACCGCCGCGTACAAGGCCTTCGAGGCGCCGGTGGCGGTGGAGCATATCCGAGCCCACGCCGGCATGGATGTGGGAGACACCCTGATCGGTATGCACCTGAGGGACGTAGCGGTTCCCGTGCGCATCCGCGCCGATCGGATCGGAGACGCCCATGTGGTGTGCGCCCGCACCAGAGCAAAATATATCGGCGGGGGCAGAGCCGTTTACAACGAAGAGTAGTCGTTGATCAGCTTCATAATGGACGGGATCGCGTCCATCTGGCTGCTGCGGCTCATAGCGTCGCGATAATGCTGTCGGTTAAAGTACAGCTCATGGATCTTGTCAACCAGAAGGTGCGTGGTCAGATCGTCCTCGTTGATCACGATGGAATATCCCTGGGCCTCAAAGGACTGGGCGTTGAGAAGCTGGTCCCCCCTGCTGCTTGCGGCCGGAAGCGGGATCAGGATGTTGGGCTTCTTTAGGGCGAGCAGCTCACAGATCGCGTTTGCTCCGGCGCGGGAGACGACCACGTCCGCCATAGCGAAGAGATCCTTTAATTCCGCCTTTATGTATTCAAACTGCTTGTAGCCCTCCGTGTTCAAATACAGGTTATCCAGCTTATCCTTGCCGCAGAGATGTACGACCTGGAAGTCGGGAAGGAGCTTGGGGAGCGCCTCCCGCACCGCCTTATTCACATTGGCCGCGCCCAGGCTGCCGCCGATCACCATGATCACAGGCTTGTTGGCGCTGAAGCCGCACATATCAAGACCGGCCAGACGGTTGCCCTGTGTCAGCTCCGAGCGGATCGGGGAGCCGGTCAGCACCGCCTTGCCGTTGGGAATGGAGCGCATGGTCTCGGGAAAGTTACAGCAGACCTTTTCCGCCACGGGAATACACAGCTTATTTGCCAGTCCCGGCGTCATATCGGATTCGTGGATAATACAGGGAATGTCCAGGCTGGCGGCCGCCCGCACCACGGGTACGCTGACGAAGCCCCCTTTGGAGAACACCACGTTCGGCCGGTATTCCTTCAGATACTTCCTGGCCTCCATAAAACCCTTGAGGACCCGAAAGGGGTCGGTCAGGTTCTTGGGGTCGAGATAACGGCGAAATTTACCGGTGGCGATGCCGATATAGGGAATATCGAAATCGGCGATCAGCCTTTTTTCGATACCGTCGTAGGATCCCATATAGGTGATCTCGTAGCCCGCCTCCCGCAGAGAGGGGAAGAGGGCAATGTTTGGCGTCACGTGGCCCGCGGAGCCGCCGCCGGTCATCACAATTTTTTTCATGGAATATCCCTCGCTCATCCTATCATACTTTCCAATGCCTGTGCCAGTTGATCCGGACAGGAGGTGGATTTGAATCCGCAGCGGATGCCCTTGAGCCTGCCGATTGCCTCCTCCGGAGTCATTCCCTTCACCAGCGCGCTGATCCCCTGAAGGTTGCCGTTGCAGCCGCCCAGGAATTTTACGGAATCGATCACACCGTCCTTCAGCGTCACGTCGATTTCTGTGGAACAGGTTCCCTGTGTCTTGTATATCATACAGTATCCTCCCATCTTAAAAAATATAGTCGCAAATCCATCTTTTTATAAAAAATTATTATAGCAGAGTTGGTAAAAATGTGCAATGAAAAAACAAGCGCCGTCGATATCTGGGGAGCCGTGTCCAAAGAACGGAGAAAGCGCGATGAAAAACCGTACAAAACCGGTAATAAATGCGCTATACTGGGCTCAACAGGAAAACCATCATGAAAAGAGGAGGTTTGCGATGTTTCGTGTTTTTCAGGAAGAAAAAGGGATCACCGTCTGTATGCTGGCCTTTTTCGGAATCAGCGTTCTGACAAAGATGATTTTGGCTATCCTCTATCAGAATATGATACGTGAGACGGAAAATATGGCTACCACCAGCAATAAAATGCTAAAAAAATGCAAATTAAAATTTGCCAACTGTTACCAGCTAAACGACGGCGTGGCCAACATCCCCGTTTTTGTGGACAAGTTTTTGAGCAGGCTCTCCGTCGGGCCGCTGTCCTTTGAGAGCCTGTATCACTTGTCCGGACAGCTGATGCTTTTGTCCGTGGTCAGCGCAGGCTTCGGCATCTGCAAGGGCATTGCGGAGGGAAGGCTTTTGGGGGAGATCCTGCCGTTTTATGTGGCCAGTTTCCTGGGCCTGTACGTGTACTTTTCCCTGTCTACGCTCCTGGATGTCAAAGGCCGCCGCAGGAACCTAAAGATCAATCTGGTGGATTATCTGGAAAACCATCTCTCCTTTCGTCTGGGCGTGACGGAGGCGGACATGGAGATGCTGTACGGAAACGGTACCTACGGGGCGAACGGGAGCCGCAGAAGAGGCGCGGCGGGAAAGAGCGGCAGACGCACGGTGGAGCTCATGCCGATCACCGGAAAGGCGCAGATCGTCGGGGAGAGGAATCCGCGGGACCGACAGAGGGACAAGCAGGAGCCCGCGCGGGAGGAGGCGCTGTCGGAGGGGGAGGATTTTTCGCAAAATGCGCCTGTCGTCTTCACCAGCGCGCAGGAGAAGGAATTGGAGCAGCTTTTGAGAGATTTTCTGGCCACGTAAGCGTATTTTTGCTTGAATTTGCCCCATAACTTTGCTACACTGTAGACAAGGCGTAAAGCCACCGAATGACTACCTGATTCGGGTATTGGGAAAAGGAGCGAAAACTATGAGCAAACAGGTGACATTTGACTATTCCAAGGCGGGTTCTTTCATTTCCGACGAAGAGATCGGCTACATGAAGAAGCTGACGCTGGACGCAAAGGAAGTGCTGGTGTCCAGAAACGGAGCGGGTAACGACTTTTTAGGCTGGATCGATCTGCCCGTTGATTATGACAAGGAGGAGTTTGCCAGGATCAAAGAGGCTGCGAAGAAGATCCAGAGCGATTCCGATGTCCTCCTGGTGATCGGTATCGGCGGTTCCTATCTGGGGGCAAGGGCCGCAATCGAGTTTTTGAGCCATAGCTTTTACAACGTGTTAGACAAGAGTGTCCGCAAGTGTCCGGAGATCTACTTCTGCGGCAACTCGATCAGCTCTACATACTTGAAGCATCTGATGGATGTGGTAGGAGACAGAGATTTCTCCATCAATATGATTTCCAAATCCGGCACCACCACCGAGCCTGCCATCGCTTTCCGCGTATTTAAGGAGAAGCTGGAGAAGAAGTACGGCAAGGAGGGCGCGGCAAAGAGAATTTATGCCACCACCGACAAGGCCAGAGGAAGCCTGAAAAACCTGGCGGACGAGGAGGGCTATGCAACCTTCGTGGTTCCCGACGACGTGGGAGGACGTTTCTCCGTTCTCACAGCCGTAGGTCTGCTCCCGATCGCTGTCAGCGGCGCGGATATCGACAAGCTGATGGAGGGCGCGGCAAGCGGACGCAAGCGCGCGCTGGAGAACGATTTTGAGGAAAACGATGCTCTGCAGTATGCGGCGCTCCGCAACATCCTGCTGCGCAAGGGAAAGTCTGTGGAGATCCTGGCCAATTATGAGCCGGCAGTGCACTATGTGAGCGAGTGGTGGAAGCAGCTCTTCGGTGAGAGCGAGGGCAAGGACAAGAAGGGACTTTTCCCCGCAAGCGTGGATCTGACCACGGATCTGCACTCCATGGGACAGTTTATTCAGGACGGCGCGAGGATCATGTTTGAGACGGTGATCAACGTGGAGCAGTCCAGGGAGGAGATCCTCATCGGGGAGGAGCCGGTGGATCTGGACGGTCTGAATTATCTGGCCGGCAAGACCGTAGACTTCGTGAACAAGAGCGCCATGAACGGCACGATCCTTGCGCACACCGATGGACAGGTGCCCAACTTCGTAGTGAACATTCCGGAGGTGAACGAGTTTTATCTGGGCGAGCTGTTCTACTTCTTTGAGTTTGCCTGCGGTGTCAGCGGATATCTGCTGGGCGTAAATCCGTTCAATCAGCCCGGCGTGGAGAGCTACAAGAAGAACATGTTTGCTCTGCTTGGAAAGCCCGGCTATGAGGAGCAGCGGGAGGCGCTCTTAAAGAGACTGTAATAAGCGGCGAATACCCGTGTGAAAATGAAATAAAAGAGGACTGTTGCGGTGTGCGGTTGCAGGCTGCAGCAGTCTTTTTGTGCAAAGATAGGGAGCATAGAGCATAGACAGCATAGAGCATAGACAGCATAGAGCATAGACAGAGTGGAAGGGAAGGAGAGACAAGGATGAATATTGTAGTGTTGGAGCGAAACAGCGTGGGGCCGGATATCCCTGTGGACTGCTTTGAAGAGCTGGGAAATGTGACTTACTATCGCAACACGGTCACGATCGAGGAGGTTCGGGAGCGGGTAAAGGAAGCTGACATTATTGTCGCAAATAAGTCTCCCATGAATGAGCAGTCGCTGAAGGACGCGCCCCGCGTGAAGCTGATCTGTGAGTTCGCCACGGGGTACGACAACTGTGATCTGGCCTACTGCAAAAACCGAGGGATTCGGGTTTGCAACGTGGTGGACTACTCCACCAGCATGGTGGCCCAGCACACATTTACCCTGGCGCTCGCCCTCTGCCAGAAACTCCCACATTATGACACGTATGTCAAGTCCGGAGAATACAGTGCCCAGGATCGATTTTCAAACTTTGATATCCCCTTCTATGAATTGGAGGGAAAGACCTGGGGCATTATAGGCATGGGAAACATCGGGAAACGCGTGGCGAGGATCGCCTCTGCCTTCGGCTGTCATGTGATCTTTCACTCCATCACGGGGAAAAGCACCTGCACGGATTATGAGCGGGTGGATATGGACACCCTACTGCGGGAGAGTGATTTCCTCTCGCTGCACTGTCCCCTGAGCGACCTGACGCGGAACCTGATCGACCGAGAGGCACTCCGGAAGATGAAAAAAACGGCGATACTGATCAATGTGGCGCGGGGCCAGGTGGTCAACAATACGGATCTGTACGAGGCGCTGACGTCAGGGGAGATCGCGGCAGCAGGCCTGGATGTGCTGGAGAAGGAGCCGTTGGAGCCATCCAACCCCTTGAGCAGGCTCAAGGACAGCAACCAGATCATCATTACGCCCCATCTGGCATGGGGGAGCGTGGAGGCGCGGACCCGCTGTGTGCAGGGCGTTTACGACAACATTCGGGCGTTTCAGGAGGGAAGGGTGCAGAATCTTGTGAACCCCTAGTGCGCTTCTGCCGAGAAAACCGCAAGAAGCCGGAAAAGGTGCCGGAAGAGATGTCAGAGGAGAAGCCGGAAAAAGCCGACGGAGATGTCAGAAGAGAAGCCAGAAAGAGATGTCAGAAGAGAAGCCGAAAAAAGCCGACGGAGATGCCGTGGATGGCCGGTCGAGAAAAACTTGACAAATATAGGAAATACTGATAAGTTATTACTGTTGTGACTGCCGTTACAATAGGGAGGCTGAACATGATAGAGAAGATAAAAGAGCTTTGGATAAAATACGAAGAGATCATAGTTTACCTGATCGTGGGCGTGTTGACTACTATCGTTTCCTTTACGGCCAAATTTATTGCAAACGCTATTTTATATGACAATACTATGAATCCGACTTCTACGCAGAATCTGGTGCTCAGTACGATCAACTGGGTTGCTGGTGTGACGTTTGCATATTTCACCAACCGCAGATTCGTATTTAAAAGCCATGATCCCATGCTGAAGGAGGCACCCAAATTTGTGATTTCCCGTATATCCACCTGGATTTTGGACATTGTGGTGATGCAGGTTTTGGGAAATCTGTTAGGGATCAATCTTGTGATTGCGACCTTGATCTCTGCGGTGCTGGTCACGATTGGAAACTACGTTTTTAGCAAGCTTTTTGTGTTTAATAAAGAGAACCCCAGTGAAGCGGAATGAGAAACCTTTTCAGGTTCTCAGGAGATCTTTTCCACCATATGCTCCACCAGTCTGGCGGAGTGTCTTGCCGCGGCGCGCTCAAACGTAGGGTAATCCATCTCTGCGCTGTCGTCCGCCTTGTCTGAGATCGCCCGAATGATGACGAAGGGAATATTGTTCAAATATGCGCCATGGGCCACGGAAGCCCCCTCCATCTCTGCGCAGTCCCCCTGAAACGTGGAAATAAGATGCTCCTTTACCTCCTTGCTGGAGATAAACTGATCCCCGCTGACCACGCGTCCAACGACCACATGCAGGTCTGGATTGACCTCCTCGCAGGTAGTTTTCGCCAGTTGAACCAGGGTTTCATCCGCAACAAACTCTCGGAAACCCATCTGAGGAACCTCTCCCAAAGCATATCCGAAAATTGTGACATCCATGTCATGATGAAGGGCATCCCTGGAGATCAGGATATCGCCGATGTCCAGTTTGACATTCAACGAGCCGGCGACGCCGGTGTTGATCACATGAGTGACCGAAAAGACATCCGCCAGGATCTGGACGCAGAGAGCGGCATTGATCTTGCCGATGCCGCACTTTACTACGACCACATCCGCATTGCCCAGCTTGCCCTCATAAAAATCCATTTTTGCTTTTTGTAGGATCCGAGAGACCTGCATTTTGGATTTCAATTCCTCCACTTCCAGGTCCATTGCTCCGATAATTCCGATTTTGCTCATAATTTCCTCCGTCCTTTGAATGGTTTGTGCGGTTTATGTGCCCCGTATGGCGGTTACTGCGGGTAGATCAGCCTGTCCTCGCGGATATCGTAGAGCACGTTGTCCAGATACCTCTTTGCCAAATAGTTTGCCATACCCAGATTCATGTCCAGGTAATTGCCGCAGTCCCTGGGGGAGGCGCCTGGTACGTCATCCTTGTAGTCGCGGATAAACTCAAACATTTCCACCATCAACGGCACGATGTCCCTGGAGGCATAGTCCCCCGCCAGAAGCAGATAAAATCCGGTGCGGCAGCCCATGGGCCCGAAATAGATCGTCTTTTCCTTAAAAACCGGATGGTTGCGGAGGAAGGTGGCGCCCAGATGCTCGATGGTGTGTACCTCGGCGGTGTTCATAACGGGCTCCTCGTTGGGGCTGGTCATCCGCAGGTCAAAGGTGGTGATCGTCTCTGCGCCCACCGAGTCCTTTCGGGAAACATAGACGCCGGGTTGCAATTTGATATGATCGATGGTGAAGCTTGCAATCTTTTCCATATAACAGCCTTCCTTTTCTCTACATTCTCTACAGCTTTTCTACACGGGACTTCCTTTGCTGTCCAAGATAAGTATAATGTCACAGCAAAAGGAAGTCAATTCCCAAAAAATTTTCAATAGAATCTATGCAAAAAGGAAAAAATAGGATATACTGTAGAGGAAAATTTGTGTTTTGGAAAAGGAGAGCATTATGCTGGAGTTCCGTTACGATACGCAGCTGTTGATCGAGGGAGAGGATCTGGATGAGGACGCGGTCAGCAATTATATCACCGAGAATTTTAAGGGGGACTGCCTGCTGGCGGTGGGCGATGAGGAGCTGATCAAGATCCATTTTCATACCAATGAACCCTGGAAGGTGTTGGAATACTGCGCTTCGCTTGGAGAAATCTACGATATCGTTGTGGAGGACATGGACAGGCAGGCCAGAGGGCTGCAAGGCTGAGAGGAGAGGTTGGAACGCTATGAGAAAGAAAGGAAATCTGCGGAGGCGGATTCTGTGCGCGGTGGCAGCTGCAGCAATGCTGACGGGAATGTCAGTGCCTTATGTCTATGCGGCAACCTATCCGGTGGAGGATGTGGAGACGGAGGCCACCATCGTGTACGAGGGAGATGTGCTGGAGTTTCCGGAGTGGGGCGAACAGGGGATGCTGATCCGCTACATAAATGAGGAGGGTCATGTGCTCTCAAACGTCCACACAGAGAAGGGGGAAAGCTACACCATTCCCGCATATCAGGATTTGGAGATCGAGCCGGAATCAGGACAGGACTCTGCATCCGTTGGATGGCGTATCGTGAAAAAGCCCACCAGGACGCCCATGGTAATGCAGTGGGATCTGGTTCGATGTGTAGGAGCCGGAGCCTCCGGGGATGCCACTGGCGGAGACGCGGGCAGAAAGCTTGCTGCCCCCGGCACCTATGAGCTGAAGCCGGGAGAGGTCTACCTGCTTCGGGGAGGGCTCAACTGCGTGGAGGGCGATGCCACGGTCTATGCCGATTCCATCAGCTTTACCGTAGATGCCGCCGGACGATATACGTTCGGCAAGGATCATCATTCTTACCGTTACTGACAAAATAATAGGAAAAGCAAAAACCGTGCGGCGCTTTCGGGGAGATGGTCCCCAGACAGAGCCACACGGTTTTATTTAGGGCAACCCCTTCTGTGTCAGGAAAAGGGGTAGATATGGTTTTGCTCCAGATACGAGAGGGACTGCTCCTGACGGTCGATGAAAGAGGTCTCCACCAGAACGGAGGCATCCACCTGACAGCGGCGCAGCCAGCGGTCTACGCTGTGCCAGTCGATAGAGCCCTGTCCCACGGCCAGATGCAGGTCGGAGACGCCGTCGTTATCATTCAGGTGCAGATGCCGGACATCTCCGGCGGCCCGCTGGATCCATTCCTCGATGGGAGTCTGAGAGAGATTGGTGTGGGCGATATCCAGGCACAGGTGCAGATTGGGGCAATCTCGGGTCAGGGAGCCGAAGGCGGCATACATATCCGGCGTCAGGTCAAACATGTTTTCCATATAGATGTGGAGCCCGGGATATTCCGCCGCGAGGGCGGTGAAATACCTGTGGTTTTGCTCCAGCCAGCCTTGCCGGTAGGCCGCATCCTGAAAATTGGCGATCAGATTGGTGTGGAACACAACACCCCGCACGCCCAGCGCCTTGGCGATCTCCATGGACTGACGGATCCGCTGGTCGGACGCCTTGCGGATCAGGGAGTCAGAGCTGTGGACAGTGATGTCCAGGAACGTGCCGTGCAGTGTGTCCAGACTTCGGTCGCGGGGCAGTTTTAAATAAAAGGAGATCAAAGCATCCACCTGCCGAGGGTCGTCCAGAACATCCGGAACAAAAAAATCGTTGTACTCAAAGGCGGCGTGATACCTGGAAGCAAGCTCCAATGACTTGCCTATTTCTTCTCTTTTTGGTATAATCTCGATGACAGGCATAGTTATCTCCAATGTGACTGTTTTGTCGCGGAGAATGACTGCGACATATGTATTATAACGGATATAGCATTTATTTTCAAATCCGCATTTACAAATGGAACAGGTAATTGCCGGATATGTATTTTGGGCTATTTGAAGGAGATTTTCGGGTATGAAGCTTACAGAGAAACAGTATGAGGAGCTTTTGGAGATGGGAATACTGCTTACCATCGAGAAAAATCACAACTGCCTTTTCGAGCTGATCATGGAGAATGCCATGAACATCACCAACTGTGACGGAGGCACGCTGTATCTGTATGAGGATGGAGAGCTGCATTTTAAGATCATGCGCACGATCTCGCTGAATATCTTTCAGGGAGGGAACGGAGAGACCATCGATATGCCTCCGGTGCCCCTGCGGGAGGAAAACGTCTGTGCATACTCCGCGATCCATGAGGAGATCATCAACATTGCGGACGTCTACCACAGCGAGAAGTTTGATTTTTCCGGCCCCCAAAAGTACGATGCCCTGACCGGCTACCACACCCAGTCTATGATGGTGATTCCCTTAAAAAATCGCGACGGGGAGCTGATCGGAGTGCTTCAGTTAATCAACGCGATGGAGGATGGGAAAATCGTCCCCTTCGATCCGGACTATGAGAAGGCGGTGATGTCGCTGGCGTCCCAGGCGTCCATCTCCATCTCCAATCTGCGCTATCTGAAGGAGATCAAGGACATGATGTACTCCTATGTGGGCACTATGGCTACGATCATCGATGAACGCACCCCCTACAACGGAAGCCACACCAAGAACGTGACAGAGTACACCAGCGGATTTGTGGATTACCTGAATCAGGAGCACGCGGCGGGGCGATTTCGGGAATATTTTGACGAAAACCGGAAGGAGCAGCTTGTGATGGCCGCCAGCCTTCACGATATCGGAAAGATGAGTATTCCGCTCTCCATTATGAATAAAAGCACGAAGCTGGTGCGCCGTCTGGATGATATCGTGATGAAATACCGGCTGTTGAAGAGCTATTACAAGATAGATTTTTATGAGGAGCGCATATCCAAAGAGGAGTACGAGGAGGCGTGCCGTTATCTGACGGAGGCGGAGGAGCTGGTCCGCAAGGTGAACGAGCTTCCCGACCTGCCGGAGGAGCTGGAGCCCCGGATCCGCGAGCTGGCGGAAAAGAAGTACAGAAGCGCCGACGGGGAGGAGATCCCCTATCTGAACGAGGAGGAAGCGGAGTGCCTTCTGATCAAGAGGGGCACGCTGACGCCTGCGGAGAGAAAGGTGATGGAGAGTCATGTAGTCATCACCAGCCATATCCTCTCCATGGTCAATTTCAGCACGCACTATAGCAATGTACCCAGATGGGCGGGAGCGCATCACGAATTTCTGGACGGCTCCGGTTATCCCAATCACCTGACGGCGGAGCAGATGCCCACGGAAATCCGCATCCTGTCGCTGGTGGATATCTTCGAGGCGCTGATCGCGGTGGACAGGCCCTACAAAAAGCCCATGTCTCTGGACAAAGCCTTCGGGATCCTGACCTCTATGGCCCAGGAGGGCAAATTGGATCAGGAGCTGGTGGAGAAATTTCAGGACTACATACACACAAGAAATGCGGGTTGAGCGGCGGGCTGACCGCTAAAAAATTTTGGGCTAAAAAGTTTTTTGCCCCAGGCACTTGAATTTTGCCATACCGTACTTTATAATGGAGTTGTAAAGATGGTTTCTTCCCGATTCATTCGAGGGAGGTGGTCCGAATGAGTATGAATATCGGTTCTATTAACAACAGAGGTACTTCTGACATATATGCGCAGCTTTCCAGCGGAAAACGGATCAATCGTGCCGCTGACGACGCGTCGGGGCTTGCCATCGCTCAGAAGCTTTTAAAGTATGAAACGGGGCTTGACGTGGGCGCCCAGAACGCAAGGGACGGCATGGGTGCGCTGAATGTGGCCGACGGTGCTATGGACGGCATCATGGACTACCTGCAGCGGATCGACGAGCTTTCCATACGCTCCATGAATGGGCTGTACTCGGATTCCGATCGACAGGCGTTTCAGTCCGAGATCAACGGCATGATGGAGGGCATCCAATCCTTGGCGAAAGGGACATCCCTGAATCAGCAGAAGCTTTTGGACGGCAGTATGGCGGATCTGAATCTGGCCACGAATCCCAGCGGCGGCGGGCTTAGTATTCAGATGGAAAACACCACGCTCAAGGCGCTGGGGCTTGCGGGCTACAATGTGACGGGCGATTTTGATCTGAACGCTGTCGGTAAGGCTATGGACATGGTCTCCAAGGCAAGAGGGAGAATGGGAGCGTCCGTGAACCGCCTGGAGCACACCTACAATTACAATAAGCAGGCTTCGGAAAACCTGGTAGGCTCCAGAAGCCGTATCGAGGATCTGGATATGCCGAAGGCCGTCTCCGAGAAGCAAAAGCAGCAGCTCCTCTCCCAATACAGAAATCTGATGCTGAGAAGAAAGATGGAGGATCAGGGTTCGGTTATGAGGCTGTTCCAGTAGATCACTTTCCAAGCAGTACAAAGACCTTCAAACTGAGGTAAGGTAACTTACTCGGTTTGAAGGTTTTTCTTTTGAAAAGGTTTGTCAAGCGATTGTGTGGATGATTTCCTTTTTTTTCAAGAGACTCGTTGATAATCAGCCTTTGTATACACTGTCTTTGAATGATTTCCTTTGGACAAAAAAGGGCGCATAGACTAATTTCTATACGCTCTAATACTGTGTTACTCACATTTTTCCGACTTGCCGTAGATAACGCACTACTGCTTCTTCAATAGCAGGATAAATTGGCTCCAAAACTTCAGGAATCATAATATCCTGCGTCCTGGAATCATAGGTAAAAACAACAGGATTTCCTTGATAAACTCCTAATTCAGCTGTCAACAAAGTACCGTTTTCTTGTATGGTCGATGGAATCACTTCCAAGTGCAGTTTTTCTTGCTTTTTTTTGAAAAAACCCATCATTTATTTTCTCCTTTATAGTCTAACAAATTTCTATTTATTCCATACCTTTCTTTAGATCATCCATACGATAGAGTGCTCTTAATTTTAAGCCTTCTTAATAATCAAGCAGGATAGGCACCTGCTGCTCCTCGGCAAACCGCATGGCCCGCCAGAACATGGAGAAGGCAAACTTGGCCAGGGATTGTGTGTCATACTGGGTGTGTTCCGGGATGTCCGCCTTGCTGTACTGTCCATCTGCATCTATGGTTCCGTCTACCGGGTATCCCTCCGTATCCGCCCAATCAAGGATGGTATCCTCATCGGCCTGCCACGCCAGCTGATTCAGTTTCTCCAGCTCCTTCCGCAGACCGCCCAGGGTGGCGATCATCGTCTGATCATCGGTGGGCAGAGGCGCCTGAAAGAAGAAGGTGTCCGTCAGAGGCAGCCACCAGGTAGCCCCACGGAATAGGGACCACACCCGCTCTTCATCTGCCGCAAGGCGGGCGACCAGAGGATGCTCCCCGAAGTTCCAGTCCTTCGCCACGGTGGGAGGCACCGGTTCATCGTATGTATGGCAGGCGGCCACCAGCAGCATAGCGCCGAAGGCATCCCAATCCGGCTTGTTGGTGTAATAGGGCTTTTCATTATCCTCCGGCCAGGCGGTGTAGGGGGACTGACCCGGCTGAGAAATGGCGCTCAAGATCTGATCCCGCCAGTTCTCCACCGCCGCCTGGACCTCAGCTGGGGACATTTCTTCCTCGTTATCAGCAGGTTCTTCATCCGGCGTGATTCGGTAAAAGGTGTATCCGTTTTCCTCCGCCCACTGCTGAACAACGGTTTTCCAGTTGTGAGAATAGTACCGGGTCAATGTTCCGGCGTAGATATCAAGTCCCATAGTGATGCCTCCTTTTCTGTTTGGTTAAAGCTGTTTTTGATTGATTTTCTCCTCGTAACAATGGGACACTCATCTTTTGCAAACCCGTTATTTGCCACTTAACAGGAGTGCTCCTTGATTTTTTAAATTATATCACACACGTATGATTTGATACAAGCCCCGTAATCTTGGGCAGCATGATATCTAAAACGACAAGGTCGATATCCTCTTTCTGGAAAAGCTGTACTGCAGCCATAAAGATACCTCCTTGCGGTAAGCATATCCGTCCAATGTGGAGTGTGTATGAAATGGGACTAAGTATTCACTTTATGCCGTCAAGTGTGTGATTTAAGTTTCGTTTGACCATATAAATAGCCGCTCCATAGTAGCAGGTAAGTATCACCAGAATCAGCAGGCCGGGAATCCATACTCCAAACTGGAATCCGACGCTGCTCATATAGGTAAATACCTTATATCCATAGCGCACAAGGAAGGAATATATCAGTATTAAAGCAATCAGAAACGCGGCAACGCAAGGGGTGAAAAAATAGAGGAGGCTTTGTCGGTTCACCATTTTTACAATATCGTCCCTGTCTGCACCAAGTTGATATAAGATCTTATACTGTGTCGTTTGATGGATAGAATCTGTTATAAGGTGCAGCGCCAATACCGTCATGCAGAGGAAAAAGAAAATAATACCGGTGTAGATACCAAGCAGCCGGACGCTGGTTGCGGTCAATGCTACATCATTGCTTTCCTGTGTCCGAAAGCGAATCGGGTCAATAAAAGTGGAATAATGTCTGTCTGACTGATATTTGACCTCGTATTTGTCGAACAGATAAGAATAGTCATTCCGGAAGCGAACCGCAATTTCATCTCGGATCGTATCGCAGAGATTATACGGAATCGGTGTTTTTGTATTTGCATAATAGCAGGTTCGCGCAAGGCGGAGACGATCGCACACGGAATCCGGAAACACAAGAACAGAATCATCGCTGTTGAATAAATATTTTCCCAGCGGATCCTGATAAATCGCCGTTTCCGCCAGGGTGAGAAGCGTTCCGTCATCCAGACGAATGGTTCGCTGTCCGATACCGATGCTGTCCGCAACGCTTTCCTCGTCCATCTCATAGTCAAGGTGCATGAAAAACTCGTTTTCGGCCAGTTGTACCGGCTCCATGCCGGACATCCTCCGCATAGCATTGTAATCCGAAATGCGCATAGCAAGCCTTGGCAGATCCCGCCAATTTTCTCTGGTATCAACCGTGTTAAAGTCATTCTCCCAGACAAAATAACTTCGCTGCGAAACTTCTTCCGATACAGTGATACCATGCTCTTTCAAAATTTCTCCCACAAAGGAAAAGTCGATCTGCGGAATATCCTCTATTTCATCAATATACCTGTACGTGTTATTAACCATAACGTCATAGGGCATACGGTAGTCCAGATAGCCGGTGGTGATCTCCGCCAGCATCGGCAGGATAACAAACGCCACGAAAGCAATCGTAATTGCCAGTGTTGCGCTGGACAGCATCTTTGAGGTTGAGGATATCTTTTGAAAAAGATTGCCGAGCAGGACAGAATTGATATTGCGGTTTGTCCATTTCTTCCGTCGGCGAGCCGCTGTGATAAGAAACGCAGCGGCATTGTATAGAGAAAAGATGCCCACAATGGCGGCTGCAATGGCGATCGCCTGATAGCGGTTGCTGATTTCCGCAGGGATGTTTCCGGCGTAAACGTCTCCGGCGGCAGTAAAATGATAGAGCACCGAGCCCGTGACGGCAGAGCACACAAGTGCAATTACAAGTGAAACGGCATAGTGCCGCTTCTTTTTTTTCTGGCCCTCGCCGGTTTTCTTTTCGTTCAGCAGGTCAAGGAGTTTCCTTTTATAGATCTTGCGAACATTCCCCATTCCTGTCAGTACAAAGGCGGCTCCAAAGAACAGCAGCGTTACAAGCATCGTGTCCGGATAAAATCCCAGGCGAAAGGAGGCCGCAGATGTGAGTGTCCGCATAACGAAGGTTGTCATCATTCCCGACAACACCGTGCCGACAATACAGCCGATGAGCACAGCCGCCATACCGAATGTAACTGTCTCACCAAAGAAATACTTTGCAACGGTGCGCTGCTCCATGCCAAGAATCATATAGACGGAAAATTCCCGACTGCGCTGTTTCAGCATATAGTGATTGATATACCGGATCAACACAAAGAAAATGACAGATACCGCCAAAATGGCATATCGGATTGTATTTTGGAACAGAGATAGAGAGTAGTTTCCGTCTCCGCCCAGAATATCATTATAGCGGCTCGTTAAGGAGATAAAAGCGAAGAATAAGGTGCTGCTGATTACCAGCGTAAAAAAATAGACGCAATAATCCCGCAGCGCTTTTTTGATATTATTCCGGAATAGTTTAGGAAACATCACTTTGACCTCCTCCCAGCATTGTGAGGATGTCCAGGATTTTTTCAAAAAATGCCTTTCGGGAATCGGAGCCTTTTATGATTTCCGTAAAAATCTTTCCGTCCCGTAAAAACAAAATGCGGTTCGCGTAGCTGGCGGAAAATGCGTCATGCGTTACCATCAGGATGGTTGCCCCAAGCTTTTCGTTGATGCTCTGCATGGTGCCAAGCAGCATTTGGGACGAGTGGCTGTCCAGCGCGCCGGTGGGTTCATCGGCAAGGAGCAGTTTCGGCTTGTTAATGATCGCTCTGGCACAGGCACAGCGCTGTTTTTGTCCTCCGGACACCTGATAGGGATATTGATTCAAAATATCCGTAATATTGAGAGTCTTGGCGATTTCTGCCACTTTTCCGTCAATCTGTTCCACGGGTGCGCGGTTGATTGTCAGAGCGAGCGCAATATTTTCTGAGATGGTCAAAGTATCCAGCAGGTTAAAATCCTGAAAGACAAAGCCGAGGTTTTCTCGGCGATAGCGTGCAAGTTCCTTTTCTTTCAGCTCTGTCACATCGGTTCCGTCCAGAAAAATATGTCCGGCGCTCACGGTGTCGATCGTAGAGATACAGTTGAGCATCGTGGTCTTGCCGGAGCCGGACGCACCCATGATGCCGACAAATTCCCCTGCATGGACAGAAAAGCTGATGTCGTCAATGGCCTTTGTGAGATTGCCCTGATTGCCGTAATACTTTTGAATATGCTCCAAACGTAATATTTCCTGCATAATTTGCTCTCCTTATTGTGATGGCAACTCTATTGTACCGGAAATCCACAAATAGTTGTATTAAATTTTCTTACGAAGCTCTAACAAAAATGTAAGAAGTGCAGGGCGCTATCTCTGCACTTGATGAATAAAGTCATTGATATGGAAGGAAAGTCTGAAAACCGTTTTGTCATTGGAAGCTGCTGCTATTCCTATGTCCAGTTTATCGCACAGCCGTTTACACAGGTATAGCCCCATGCCGGTTGCTGCCTGTGAGGTGCTCCGGCCATTCTCTCCGGTGAAGCCCTTTTCAAATATGCGGGGAAGATCGCTGGCGGGAATCCCGATCCCGTTATCGGCAATGCACAGAGATACTTCGCTTCCGGTATGTTCTGCAAAAAATCGTATGGTTGGAGATCCCGCACGGTATTTGACCGCATTGACGATCATTTGGTTCAGAATAAAACACAACCATTTTTGGTCGGAATAAACCGTATCGTCCGTTTCTGCAAGATCGATCCGGACGTTATACTGCCGAAGCAGGTATTTGTTTTCCGCAATCGCCTGATGGACAACATCGAAAAGCCGGATCTCCCTTATCAGATAATCTTTTTCGGGGTGTTCGCTTCTGGCATAGTATAAAGCCTGTTCCGTATAGCAATTTGTCTTTTCAAGCTCTATCAACAGGTCCTTGGAAAAATCCGACTTGTGATTTTCACAAATCAGCTTCATAGCTGTGATAGGCGTTTTGATTTCATGCACCCATTGTTCAATAAATTCCTGATATTCGTCCTGTTCACGTTTTGATGTACTTACCTGTTCCAGCATGGATTTTCCCGCCAGTTTCAGGATTTGATAGTACACCTGATCGTCGGCCCGTAAAGGGCGCTCCATTAGTTCAGGGAGCAGATATCGTTTCTCAAGCTGTTCGGCCAGAGTTAGCAGTTGATTCATCTGTGCTTTTCGAGTGAAGTACGCATTCAGCTGATATCCGGCAACAGCGATTCCCCAAACGGTCAAAATCAGGATAATACTGTCTGCATTTAACCCATTTAATCGAAGAAAAAGTGTCAAAGCCACCATGCCGAACCCATTCAAAAAAAGAAATGGGATTTTTTGTTTCCAGTATAATTTACCGCTCATATATAATATCCCTGTCTATGTTTCGTCTTAATAAAATCATGCAGACCGATGGCGGACAATTTGTCACGGATCCGGTTGACGTTCACACTCAAGGCATTGTCGTCCACATAGAGTTGGTTGTCCCAGAGAAAATCAATCAAATCGTTCCGCGGGCAAATCTTTCCGGCGTTTTTATAGAGACAGTACAGTATTTTAAGCTCGTTTTTTGTGAGGTCGATCTGCTGCCCGTCAAATTCAAGCTTGCTGCTCTCCAAGTGTAAAAGCGTCTTTTGATACGCAATGACTTCCTGTCCGTTTGCCGGATATGCCCGCTTCAAAAGCGAGGCGATCTTTGCCAGTAAAATAGCAGTATTGTAAGGTTTTGTGATATAGGCGTCTCCGCCTAACAGGATGCTGTTTAACTCGTCCATATCCGTATTGCAGCTTGTCACAAAGACGATGGGCACATTGGAAAAGGTGCGGATCTTTGAACATAGTGAAAACCCATTTTCACCGGGCAGTTTAATGTCCAGCAAAATCAGCTGCGGGTCTTCCCTTTTCACCTCCGCAATCGTCGTGCCAAAATCCGAAACGGCAACTGTGTTATAGCCATTCCCACAAAGCAGATTCCTTAACTCGGAACGTATCAGGGGATCGTCCTCTATTATCATAATTTTATATACGGTCATTTTGGTGTATCCTTCCTGCCCTTGTGCGTCATATGCCCCATATGCTCCATATGGCAACTCCAACACATGATATTATATTTCGCTTTCTCAAAGAAAACAAGGGCCATCATGAAACGCCGCTTTTTAGTTTTTCCCAGGCTTCATTTCCCTGCATATAATGAAAGGTGTCATCCTCGAGAAACTTCAAAAGCTCCTGTTTGAAACCGGCTGCAAAATCAGGGTCAATCGACTTTCGCCTCATATGTTGATAAAGCTTTGATTTTGTAAAATCGCCTATGGAGTCCACGCTATCCAATAGTTCCTGCATAAGCTGTGCCGTCCATGCAACATCTTTCTCCCAGGCCGCAACCTCCAGGCCCCAACAAACCTCAGAATATTTGCCCATTTCAAATGCAGACGCGGCAGAGGATGAAACCTTGACCAGTTTTTTGGCCATTTCAGGATTATCATCTTCCATATAGAGAATACGAAGATCATTTAATACCATTTGCAGGTGCTGATATCCGGTATAAATCAATTCCTCATATGCACGGTAGGCTTCCATCCGTTTTCCGGTTTTACTGTTTACCAGAGCTTCCTTGCGCTTGCGTTCCGGATTTTCCAGAGAGAAATACTCCAAATAATGAGCGGCTTTCTCATAATCATTTTTCCGAAGAAATGCGTGAAACAGGGAATCTGCCGCTTGATTACGAATCTGTTCGTCCTCTGAGAGCAAACATCTTTCGTACCATTTGAAGATCGCAGGATCATAAGGATCCCTGTCTGCGAGTTTTATTGCCATCCGTCTCGCATCCAGAATGACTGCCGCCTGCCAAATCAATTTTTCGCAATTAGGGTATTCTTCGATTTTTTCCTTTACGGAAAGAAATACCGTATGGAAGTCTTGGCTCTCCAGGTCCTTTTGAAGCTTTGATAGATATTGGTTGATTTCTTCGTCTGTCAGCTCATCCCGAAAGGACAGAAGTTCGTCTGTAGTAATGCCAAGCAGCCGTGCAATAGGGGCAAGCAAAGACACATCCGGCAGCGAGTTCCCTTTTTCCCACTTATTTACAGCGGGAGCGGTTACACCGAGGCGGACGGCCATCTCCTCCTGCGTCATACCTTTATTCTTTCTGTACTTTTTGATAACATTTCCTATGGTCATGTCCAACGATCTCCCTCACAGTCTTTCCATCGGTTTTGTGTATAGTATAGCGGATAAGAACGCATAGGTCTATTGAACAGGAATAAAACATCGGAAAATATTTTTTCTTGTCAGTTAATTTCCATGTGTGACACAGAGGCTATTGCGGTGCCGTTTGCGGCTCTAAAGCTGTCACATACAAAGTATCGGATTGTAAACGGAAGTCATTGTTTGTAAAATAAATTTGAGCCGTCTGTTTTCTGGGAATCGCCGACAAGTTACCAAAGAGAGGAGAAAGACATGATAACATTTGAAAAGTTATGGATCACGATGCGGAAAAAGGAAATCAGCCAGTACCGGCTGGTCAAAGAGCATGGGATTGATTATGCGCAGCTGCACAGGCTGCGCCATAATATGGTCGTAAAGACCTCCATTCTCGACCGGCTGTGTATCATCCTTGACTGCGGGATTCAGGATATCATGGAAGCGGTGCCTGACAAAGAGAACAGATAAGTAAAAGAGAGAGCCATTGACCATGCGGGGAACCACGCACATGGGAAATGGCTCTTTTTCTCGTCCGAAGGGTATGATATATAGTGCATACGCGCACTATATATGTAAGCTCAATATCGTTTAAAATACGATCAGGAGGACGAAAAAATGATAAAATTTGACAGATTGTGGATCACCCTCAAGGAAAAGAACATCAGCCAGTACAAGCTGATCAAGGAGTACGGTATCGACTACGCACAGCTGCACAGGCTGCGCCACAATATGGTCGTGAAGACGCCGATACTCGACCGTCTGTGCAATATTCTGGATTGCCAGATCCAGGATATTATGGAGGTAGTACCTGACGAGAAGGAGGAGTAGCGTCGATCCCCGTCAATTCATATACCATAAATTCTTTCTGTTTGCCTTTCAGATGGAGCGCGCCGATCTCATTGGCCCGGATGCGTCCCTGTAATCTCTGATAGACCTCCTCGCTGATCAGGATCTGACCGGCCTTCGCGTTGTTTTCCAGGCGTGAGGCGGTGTTGACCGTGTCGCCTATGGCGGTGTAATCCATGCGGAAACCGCACCCCACGTTTCCCACGACAGCGGGGCCGCAGTGAATACCGATGCCGAAGCTCACGGTGCGGTCAAACTGCTTTTTCAGACGGACATTCAACTCCTCTGTGCCGTCCAGGATCTCTTTTGCCGCCGCGACCGCCTGAAACACGTAATCGTCCAGCGAGAAGGGCGCGTTAAAGATCGCCATAGCGGCGTCTCCCATAAATTTGTCCAGCGTTCCGCCGTGATGAAAAATTGCGTTGGTGGAAAGCTCCAGATATTCATTCAAAATTCCCACTACCTGTTCCGGCACCAGGTTTTCAGACATGGTGGTAAAATTTCGGATATCCACAAACAGGACGGCAATGTCGCGATTTTCACCGCCCAGAGATATCTCAAATTTATCCTGCTTTACCAGCTCGTCGACCACCTGGGGAGCCACATATTTTTTGAAGGCGGTCACCACTTTGCCGCGGCGGATGCGCTCCTCAACATAGCTGCCCGCCAGCTCTATCAGATAGATCAGGAGAAGAAGGATCGGAAACGTCAGCAGGGAGAGCTCCGTCCCCCGGCCGTATAGAAATTTTCCCACGGCCATCCAGCCTGCCGCCAGCGCGGCTCCGGCGAAGGCTCCGGAGAAAATGCGGACCTTTTTCAGCAGAAGATAGTACAGCGCGGCGATCAGCGCGATCGCCAGAGAAACCGCCAGCGCGTCCGCTTCCAGGCAGGTGCGCCCCTCCATAAGCGCCTCGATCAGATTGGCGTGGATCTCCACACCGTACATCTGGGTGGAGCGGTCAATCGGCGTGTTGTACGCGTCCTGCATACCGGGGGCATAGGCGCCGACCAGCACGATGCAGTCCCGAAAGGTCCTAGCGTCCACGGTGCCGTCCAGCACGTCTGCCAGGGAGACGGTCTCGTAGCCGCCGGGCCTGCCGGAGTAGCCAAACAGAAACTCCTGATAACTGCCGAGGGCCGGCCAGGTGGGGCTGGTCTTTGTCTTTTCGCAGTAAAGCTGATAGATGGCGGCGGAGAGGCTGGGGATGCGCTCTCCCTCGTAGGTGCGGTATAAAATAGCGCGCCGGATATAGCTGTCGTTGTCCGGCGCGGTGTTGGCAAAGCCGATGCGGGAGTGGGCGAGAAGTCCCTCGTAGGGGAGCTCGACGGCGGAGATATGCAGCCTGTTTTCCCACAGCCGATCGTCGGAATCGGTTTCCAGCACAGTGTTGTTGACGATATTCACTGCGGTCACGACGTTGTCGGCTCCGGCGCAGGCATCCGCCAGAAGAGCGTCCGTCTCGGGATCGCTCTCCCCGATGAACATGATATCGAAGCCGATAACGGCGGGTTTCGTCTCCTCCGAGGCATTTAACAGAGAGACCAGCTCTGCGGATTTCTCCCGCGACCAGGTGGAAAAGGGGCCGTAGGCCGCAAGCGTCTTTTCGTCCACGGCGATGATGCGGATGCGGTTGTCCGTGACGGAGGGTGTCTGGTATACCAGATCCATAGCCCAGCGGTCCACGGCGTGAAAGACGCCGCAGAAGCTGAGAAGGAAGCTGGCCGCCAGTATGCAGAGGGTCTGCAGGAGGATGCGTCTTTTCATAAGCGTTCGATTCCTTTAGCGATAGTAGAGCGTCAGGTCGCTGGTGACGGCGGTGGCGAAATCATAGACATTGCCTTCAGCGTCGCACCAGTCAGAACCTTCCACCGGAGAGAGGAGAGGTCTCTGCGCCACAGCGCCCGCCGCTACCCGCTGGATGCCGAACAGGTTGCCCTCCGCGTCCAGGAAAGTAACGGTGTAAACGGCTGTGTCGAAGCCCTGGTCGGGCCTGTCGGTCGGATGCGATCCGCTCGGTTCGCCGGTCTCGTCGGGTCCGTCCGGTGTGTCGGCCTCGTCGGATTCCTCCGGCTCGTTGGGTTCGTCGGTCTGGCTGGAGGTTTCCTGTTCCCCGGGCTTTGCGCCGGCCGTCTCCGAAGAAGTGACGCGCGTGTCATTCCCAGAGGGCTTTGTCACAGAGGGATGCGCGGGAGCGGCGGCAGACGGTGTTTCCGTCACGGGAGTCTGTACCTGCGGGGCGGACTCCTGCGGCGCGGACGGTTCTTGGGACGGGGAGGAAGCCGTTTTTTCTGTCTCCTGCAGACGGGCCAGTTCCTCCGCTGTGACCGGAAGCTCCTCCAGACGCCCGCTCTGCCGAAGCTCGAGAATGGAACGAAGAGTGTCCGCAGGCAGGGCCGTATAGTCGATCTTTGACTGGGTGCAGACGGGATCGGAGTGGCCATCCTGCCGGTCGAAGGTGACGGCCGTGCCGGGGGCTGCCAGGAGCGCTTCGCCCACAGTGCCGTCAGCCAGAATGGGAGCGGCGGACACCTGGCCGTCCAGAACGATCAATTCGGTGTG
Organism: uncultured Acetatifactor sp.; assembly: GCA_947631615.1. GTDB lineage: Bacteria > Bacillota > Clostridia > Lachnospirales > Lachnospiraceae > Acetatifactor. The sequence goes on along the minus strand of CANRLX010000008.1, from coordinate 30,685 downwards.
GCTGGCCTCTCCCTCTGTGGACAGGGCGACCCGAAATACGGTGCCGCGCACTGCCATGACGGAGGTAGGGGTGCTGAGCTCATAGGAGGAGTCCGCGTTTAGCTTGTTGTCGATCTCGTTTAAGACGGCGCCGTTTATCAGGACGATCTCGGTCCTGCTGTTTTCGCTGTCTCCGGTGGCGTTGAGGCAGATCTCCGTGCCCGCCTCCAGGGTCGCGTACTTATCGCCGTCCAGAACCAGGCGCAGATAGCCGTCTTCCGCCACCTGAATACGGTCGCCGTCCTCCAGGCGCATACCCTCGTAGGCGTCCAGGGAGGTGTCTCCCCTGGTGACGGTGGCGGAAGAAGCCAGCTCAAAAATAGAGATATCGCGGTACGATCCCTCGCCTTTTCCGTGGCCTGCCAGAACCAGTGCCAAAACAATCACAAGAGCCAAAGCCGCGGCTGCGCCGCCCGCTATTTTTAGATTCCTTGTATTTTTCAAGATGACCTCTCCTCCTCTGTCGCCGGAATTTATCCTAGATAATCCCATAATATAGGATAATTGCGGTTTCGTAAAGCACTAAAATAGTTTTCGGAACAAATTGTAAAAAACTTTACTTTTCCACGGAAGGATCCCGCGAAAAGTAAGGGAGCGGAAAATCGCTCCGCTCCCTCAAAAAGGTCGTTGTCATGTAAGTGCCGGATCAGCCGAAGTATCTCTTTAAGAGTCCCTCGAAAGCCTTGCCGTGTCTTGCCTCGTCTCTTGCCATCTCGTGAACGGTGTCGTGGATCGCATCCAGGCCCAGCTCCTTTGCTCTCTTGGCCAGATCGGTCTTGCCGGCGGTAGCGCCGTTCTCGGCATCTACGCGCATCTCCAGATTTTTCTTGGTGGAATCCGTAACAACCTCGCCCAGAAGCTCCGCAAACTTAGCGGCGTGCTCTGCCTCCTCAAAAGCGGCCTTCTCCCAGTACAGGCCGATCTCGGGATAGCCCTCTCTGTGGGCAACGCGGGCCATTGCCAGATACATACCTACCTCGGAGCACTCGCCCTCAAAGTTGGCGCGCAGATCCTTTATAATATCCTCGGGAACTCCCTTTGCAACGCCTACCACATGCTCGGCGGCCCAGGTCTTGTCGCCGCTCTGCACCGTGAACTTCTCGGCGGGAGCGTGGCAGATGGGGCACTCAGCGGGTGCAGCATCTCCCTCGTGAACATAACCACATACCTGACATACATACTTCATACCATAATCTCCTTTTCTTATATAAAATTTAGTACATCCTGTTGAAGGGTCAGGACGGCCGCCTGACTCTGAGACACTGACCGCAGACGCCGTAGAAATAGGTCATATGTCCGGCGATCATCCCGTCAAAGGAAGCCCGTGCCACGTCATTGATCGCTTCTATGCTGGGCATTTCCAGATCGGACACACCGCCGCACTCGGAGCAGACAAAATGATAGTGCTGGGACGTGTCGGCGTCAAAGTGATCCACCCCGTCGCCCACGCGGAGACGGTTGATCTCTCCCAGATCCGCCAGCAGCGTCAGATTGCGGTAGACGGTTCCCAGACTGATGTTGGGATATTGTTGTCGCACATTCATATAAACCATGTCCGCAGTCGGATGATCGTGCCGCCCCATCAGAAACGCCTTGATCGTGTCGCGCTGTTTACTGTGTTTTAATGACATGACAGCCTCCGATCAAAATCAATAATCGTTACTATTTTTATTATACAGATTTTCCGGATGCTGTCAATATCTTATTTTATTTTTTTTTAAGGATATTAACGAATTGTTTTGATACGCGGCGGTTCATCTTGTGATATACTGTGTTTAAAAGCAAAAATGGGGGGAGGCTCTCATGAAATTTAAGACCCGCCTGAAGGTGACGTTTGCAAGCATCGTGCTCTTGCCGCTGCTTTTGACGGTGCTGGCATTTTTGGTGATCGGTATGTATCTGTTGAATTTTCAGCAGGGATATCCGATCAGTGAAATGGACTATACCATGATGACGGACAACATCCAGGAAGTGGCAAGTATAACGGACAAGGTTTACGAGGTGCTGCAAAAGCAGGCCGATGAGGATCCCGCTCTGCTGGAGGATGAGGCGTACCTGGAGGAGATCAGCGATCGGGTGGCCCGACGCTCTACCTATTTGATCGTGCGAAGGGACGGGGAGCTGTACTACACGAACAATGCTTCCGCCGCAGAGCTGATTTTTCCCAGGCTGCCGGCCTATGGGGACGGGCAGTCGGCGGAGGCGTCCGGCTACTATTACAGCGATCTGGAAAAGTATGTAAAGCAGATCGACTTTTTGTTCCGCGACGGCAGCCAGGGGAGCGTTTTTGTGGTGACAAAGGCACATTCCCTGATCTCGAGACATCTGCTGATCGATATGTCTATCGCGATCCTGGTCATTTTGGTCTTTACCAGCTTTATGCTGACCCAGTGGATCAAGAAAAGCGTGTTTGTACCGGTAAATGAGCTCAATATGGCGATGCAGCGGATCAAGGAGGGGGATTTCGACTATGTGCTCCAGACGGACGAAAAGGGGGAGATCGGGGATCTGTACCGCAATTATGAGGATATGCGCCTGCGTCTGAAGGAGTCTGCGGAGGAGAAGCAGCTGAACGAAAATCAGAACAAGGAATTGGTCAGCAATATCTCCCACGACCTAAAGACCCCCATCACGGCCATCAAGGGGTATGTGGAGGGAATCATGGACGGAGTGGCGGACACTCCGGAAAAGATGGATAAATATATCAAAACGATCTATAATAAAGCCAACGATATGGACCGGCTGATCAATGAGCTGACCCTGTATTCCGGAATTGACAGCAACCGGATCCCCTATAATTTCCAGCGCATCAATGTGGCGGATTATTTTAACGATTGCGTGGAGGAGGTCGGGCTGGATCTGGAGTCCAAAAACATCCGGCTGAACTACTCCAATCTTCTGCCGCCTGACACTATTGTCATTGCGGATCCGGAGCAGATGAAGAAGGTCATCAACAATATCATAGGAAACAGCGTCAAGTACATGGATAAGCAGCACGGTGTCATCGACATCCGTCTGCTGGATGAGGTGGATTCCATCCGCGTGGAGCTGGAGGACAACGGAAAGGGGATCGCGCAGAAGGAGCTGAACCGCATTTTTGAGAGATTCTACCGCACCGATACCTCCCGCAATTCCGCACAGGGAGGAAGCGGGATCGGGCTGTCCATTGTCAAGAAGATCATTGAGGACCACGGCGGTTACATCTGGGCGACCAGCAGAGAGGGCGAAGGGACTTGTATCCATTTTGTGCTTAGAAAATATATTGAGCTGCAGAATGAGCAGGCATAATCGGAGGAAAGAGAAATGAGCAGGATATTGATCATTGAGGACGAGGTGGCGATTGCGGATCTGGAGAAGGACTACCTGGAGCTGAGCGATTTTGAGGTGGATATCTGCAATTCTGGGGACGAAGGCTTACAGTCGGCATTAAACGGAAATTACGACCTGGTAATCCTGGATCTGATGCTGCCGGAGATGGACGGCTTTGAGGTATGCCGGCGTATTCGGGAGGAGAAGAATATCCCGATCCTGATGGTTTCCGCCAAGAAGGACGACATCGACAAGATTCGGGGCCTGGGCCTCGGCGCGGACGACTATATGACGAAGCCGTTCAGTCCCAGCGAGCTGGTGGCAAGGGTCAAGGCGCATATGGCGCGGTATGAGCGCTTGGTAGGGCTGAATCAGAAGCCTCAGAACGACATTGTGGAGATCAGGGGCATCCGCATCGACAAGACGGCACGCCGCGTCTATGTGGACGGCGTGGAGAAAACCTTCACCACCAAGGAGTTTGATCTTCTGACGTTTTTGGCGGAAAATCCCAATCATGTGTACACCAAGGAGGAATTGTTTCGGGAGATCTGGGATATGGACTCCGTGGGCGACATTGCCACTGTCACGGTCCATATCAAGAAGATCCGCGAGAAGATAGAGGACAATACCGCCTCTCCCCAATATATCGAGACGATCTGGGGCGTGGGCTACCGCTTCAAGGTGTAAGGAAACGAAAAGCTGAAAACCGGAGGAGGAATCTTTCCATGACGGAAAAGGAAAAGATGAACGCGCAGAAATTGTACGATGCAAACTACGACAGGGAGCTGGAAGAGGAGAGGCTTGCGTGTAAAGCCCTGTGCCAGGAATATAATCACTTGCCGATCAAGGAGCTTGCAAAACGGGAGGAGCTGATCAAGAAGATTCTTGGAAAGACCGGCAAACAGATCCATATAGAACCGGACTTTTGGTGTGATTATGGGTATAAGATATCTGTTGGGGAGAATTTTTATGCCAATCACGGTCTGATCATTCTTGACGGGGGAGGCGTGACGTTCGGAGACGACGTCTTTATCGCGCCGTCCTGCGGCTTCCACACCGCCGGACACCCCATCGATTTTGAGAGAAGAAATCAGGGATTGGAGTATGCCTATCCGATCAAGGTCGGCAGCAATGTCTGGATAGGAGCCGGCGTCCAGGTGATGCCGGGAGTCACCATAGGGGATAACGTGGTGATCGGCGGCGGAAGCGTCGTTGTCAAGGATATTCCGTCCAACAGCGTCGCGGTGGGGAACCCTTGCAGAGTGATCCGCGAGATCACGGAGGAAGACAGGAAAAAAAGCTGGGACAGATAACAAAGAAAAAAGAATATGGATGTTTCCCCAAAAAACGGTTGCATAATCCAAACGGGGGGGTAAAATAAGGTAAAAACCAAAAAAGCAATGAGGAGATACCGATGAAAAAGGCAAAGCCCCCCAATATCTTTATCAAGTGCGCGTGGAGATACAGTCCGTTTTTTGTTTTGGAGACCGTTTTTTCCTGGATACTTGCGAGAGCTGTGGTGGAGGGCAACCGCTTGATCGGGACGGCGGTGGATTCCCTCTTTGCGGGAGAAACCGTAGCGTATACGGCTTTTCTCGCCATTCTTTTACTGTTCACGGCGGCGGGCTTTGCGGCCGCATTTTTAAAGAGCGTATGCGCTTCCTTGTTTGGGATCAAGACGCAGACCCTGTATAAAAATCTGGTGGCGGAAAAACTGTATCGTCTGGAGTACCGGTATTTTGACGACAATGGATCCGCCGCCGTCATCAACAAAATGAATGGCGATATCGCCGAGGCAGATGCGCTGTTAGGTGAAAACGTCCCCTTGCTCTGCGCGGAGACGGTGGAGGTGCTGACTTACGCCGTGTTCGTGGCACAGACCAACTGGAAGCTTCTGCTTGTCATGTGCCTGCTCTATCCGCTGGTGCTCTGGATAAGTGAGTGTGTGGTCAGGAAGATCACCAGTCTGAAAAAGGTATTCCGCCAGAAATCGGATCGGATCACGGAGATCGCCCAGGATTGCATGAGCGGCATCCTTGTGCTGCGTTCCTTTGGGGCGGAGCGGCATTTTGGTGAGAAGCTTTCCCGCGCTGCGGACGAGCTGGTGGAAAATGAAGAAAAGCGCACTCGTATTTCCAACAACGCGATCCTGATCCGAAGGATCCTGGGGTGGATGCCGAATATCGTTTGCGCGGTATATGCCTATGTGCTGGTGAGCCGGGGAGATATCAGCCTCGGCGGGCTTTTGACGTTTATCCTGATCCTGGGCCGTTTCGTGGATGCCTTCGTGGCGCTTCCCTTTGATTTGGTGGAGGCGCGGGAGCATTGGGTATGTGTCCGCCGCGTGGAGGAGCTGCTGCGCGGCAGGGAGGAAGAAAGCGGGAATTATCGGCCCCAGGGGCCTGTGAGCGGTGAGACGGCCATCGCCTTTGAGGGGGTTTCCTTTTGCTACGCAGAACAGGTCCCCGTGCTGCAGGAGCTGTCCTTTCAAATTCCGGTGGGCAGCACCGTTGCGTTTGTGGGGGAATCCGGAGGAGGGAAAAGCACGATTTTCCGTATCTTGTGCGGATTTTACCGGCCTGTGGGAGGAAAATATCTCTTGTATGGCAGAGATTTTCATACCTGGGACACGGAGGCGGCCAGGGAGCGGATCGCGCTGGTATCTCAGAATGTATTCCTCTTTCCCGACACTATCCGCGCCAATGTGGCGTATGCCGATACCGGAGCCAGTGAGGAAGACATCATTCAGGCGTGTAAAAATGCGAGTATTCACGATTTCATTATGAGCCTGCCGAATCAGTATGACACACAGGTGGGGGAGCGGGGCATACTGCTCTCCGGAGGGGAGAGACAGCGGATTTCCATCGCCAGGGCTTTTTTGAAGAATGCGCCCATTCTGCTTATGGACGAGCCTACGTCCGCGGTGGATCTGGACACGGAGAAGGTGATCCAGAAGGCTATGGAGCGGCTTGCCAGGGGGAGAACCTGTGTGATCATCGCGCACAGGCTCTCCACGGTGCGGTATGCGGATGAGATCTTTGTCCTGAGGGACGGAGCGGTTGTGGAATCCGGAAACCATGAGACGCTCATGGGGCAGAAGGGCGTCTATGCCGCTATGTATGGAAGGGAGGGGATCCGATGAAGACGGTGAAGCTCTTCTTTCAAACCATGAAGATCATGGGAAAGCGCTGCGCCCTCTATCTGGCGGGAATCTTTTTTATGAGCACAGGGTGGTCCATGTTTACCGTCATGTCCTCCCTGCTGTTAAAAAATGTTGTGGATGCCGTACAGACAGGCGACGTGAAACACATGAGAAATGTGATCGTGGGGAATATCGTGGGAGGCCTGATCTCCATGCTGGTCTACCGAAAGGCGGCCATTGTCTACAATGTGGAGGCGAAACGGGCCTATGGGCGGCTCTGCAAGCTGCTCTACGCCCATGAGGTGCGTCTTCCCTATTCCTATTACGAGGAGCATCACAGCGGCGACTTCCTGTCAAAGCTGTCTTATGATCTGGAGAAGATGGGAAGCATTTACGGCTCCCGATTCCGCCGGACGGTAGCGCCGATTCTCCAGATGGTGGTCTATCTGATCCCGATGCTCCTTTTGAGCTGGCACATCACCCTTTGTCTGGTGGGAGTCAATCTCTGTCTTCTCTGCATCAACGGACTGATGATTTCTCCGATGCAAAAGGTGGCAAAGGATCTGGCCCGGGTCAATGCCAAAATGACAGAAAAGCTCTCCAATCTGCTGCAGGGAATGGAGCAGGCGAGGATGTATGCCGCCGGAAAAGAGACGGTGCAGGAGTTTGTGGAACAAAACAGGCTCTATGCGAAGCGCTATCGGCGCAGGATCCTTTACACAGGGCTTCTGGAGAGCGCCAACTCCGGTTTTGATCTGCTCTGTGCCCTGGCCTTTCTCATGCTTGGGATCTACTTTGTGGGACAGGGAAAGACGACGATTGGCGCGCTGGCGGCGATCTACTCCTTGTATGGCAGCTTCTCCAGCCAGTTTTTACAGCTTGGCCGATATCTGCCGGAGCTGGTGGGGTGCCTTGCAAATGCCGACAATATCTTTCAGTTTCTGGCCGTACCGAAGGAGCCGGAGCGCTGGGAGGTAAAGCCGTCGGCGAATGTCGTGGAGAGTCCGGCGCTTTTGATGACGGATGTGAGCTTTTCCTATCGGGAGGACAAGCCTCTGCTTCGGGATTTTTCCATGCGCGTAGAGACGGGGGAGAGCATCGCTATCGTGGGGCCCTCGGGCTGTGGAAAGACTACCCTCTCCAAGCTTTTGCTGGGACTGTACCCTGTAAAATCGGGAGAGATCCGGCTTTTCGGAAGAGCCTACGGAGATCTGAGCAACGAAGAGCTCAGAAGGCTGATCGCCTATGTTCCCCAGGAGCCTTATCTGTTTTTGGGGAGCGTGAAGGAAAATATCCGCGTGGGCAGACCTGATGCCACGGACGAGGAGATCGTACAGGCGGCCAGGCTCGCATACGCCCATGATTTTATTGAAAAGCTGGAGAACGGTTACGACACTGAGGTGGGAGAACGCGGCAGCCGCCTTTCCGGCGGGCAGAGGCAGCGGGTGGCCATCGCGAGAGCTATCCTGAAGGGAGCGCCGGTCATCCTCCTGGACGAGGCGACCTCTGCACTGGACAATGAGTCGGAGCAGCTGGTCAATCGGGCGCTGAAGGAGCTTCACGGACAGAGGACACTGTTCATGATAGCGCACAGACCCTCCACCATTGCCCTGGCGGATAGGGTTCAGACTTTGCCATAGAATTATGGCCGTCCACACCGTAAATACAGGTCATTTATGGTGCAGGATCACATTCAATGCAGATGGGAGGACAATTATGAAGACGATGGTTTTGTGTTATGAAAAATGTACCACGTGCAAAAAAGCGCTGAAGTGGATGGACGAAAGAAAGGTGGAGTATGAGATCCGCCCAATTAAGGAGGAGCCCCCGTCTGTCGAGGAAATAAGGGAGTGGCACGCAAAGAGCGGCCTGCCGCTTAAGAATTTTTTCAACACCAGCGGTATGCTTTATCGGGAGCTTGCATTGAAGGATAAGCTGCCGGAACTGTCGGAAGAGGAGCAGATCAGGCTGTTGGCATCGGACGGTATGCTGGTAAAAAGGCCGTTGCTTGTTTCCGACGATCTGATCTGCCCGGGCTTCCGAGAGAGCGAGTGGGAAAAGCTGTTGTGAGCGTGTGAGCGGATTCCCAATGGGACTTTAAGAGCTCATAGGACATCCGGCATATTACATGCTCGGTATTTGAGGCGTTTCGCCGCTCGGCATTTGGGGAATCTCACCGTCCGGCATTTGCGGCATCTCGCCGCTTGGCATTTGGGGCATTTCACCGTCCGGCATTTGAGGCATCTCGCCGTCCGGTCTTTGAGGCATTTCGCCGCTCGGCATTTGGGGCATTTCACCGTCCGGTCTCTGAGGTATTTCGCCGTTTTCATCGGGGATTATGCCGTCTCTTCCGCCACCGCCGAAACCGTCTGTGCCGCCGTGACCGCCCATGCCGCCGAAACCGCCTGTGCCACCGTGGCCGCCCATGCCGCCGAACCCACCCATGCCGTTTCCATAGATGAGGGTTTCCATCTCCACAGAGACGCTCTGGTCTCCGGCGGTCAGAGTGTAGGCTGCGCCTTTTTGAATCTCAGGGCAGCTTACCACTACACTGTTGTAGGCTTTGGAGGGCGTGAAGCTTGCCAGCACGTTGCCCTCCGTATCCGTAAGGCGGATTTCATCGCCTGCGGAAAGGGCTGTGGGAAAGTTCACCAGTATGGAGCCCTGCGTGGAGGTCTCTCCAAAGTTGCAGGCCATTCCGTTTGCTCCCGCGGCCACCAGGATCCCTCCGGTGACAGCGGCCTCTCCGGCATAGTCCAGTGCGCCGTTTCCGTTGTCGGTAGGTCCGGACACATAGGTCTCTCCGCCAGTCACGAGAAGGCTTCCGTTGGAGTCGATGCCGTCCCCGCCGGCGTCAATGTTCAGGGTGCCGCCATGGATGGTAATGGAGCTGTCGCTGCCGGAGAAACGCTCCTGTTCTGTTGACGGGCCAAAGGCGCTCTGGTCATTGCCGCCTGCCGCGTTGATCCCGTCGTCGGTGGCAGTCAGCGAGATATCTCCGCCGTTTATCGTGATATTGGTGCCCTCCAGCCCTTCATAGCTCTCTGTGATGAGAAATGTGCCGCCGTTTATGATCAGGGCATCGTCCGTGTGGACGCCGTCGTCCCCCGCCGCTATGGAGAAAGAACCGCCCTCCACCTGAAGGACACCGGAAGCGTCAAGGCCGTCGCTCTCGCTGTCTATGGTAAAGCTGCCGCCTGCGATGAACAGAAATCCCTGATCCTCTTCGCCCGCATCCGTATTCTCACTGTGGATCCCGTCCTTGCCTGCGGTCAGCGTGAAAGTGCCGTCCAGTATGCGGACACTGTCCTTGCCGTTTAATCCGCTGGAGGCCGCCGAGATGGTGTAGGTTCCGCTGGTGATCCGCAGATCATTCTTGGAGACGATCCCGTGTCCGCAGGCGGAGTCCACGGTGAGAGAGCCCGCTCCGTTCAGCGTCAGGTCGTCCTTGGAGAAGAGGACGGCGTCTATATGGTTGTCGTCGATATCTATAAACTCTCCGGAGGTGCTTAAACGGTTGTCGCTGCCGTCGGCCAGGGTGAGGAACACTTTATCCGCCTGCTTTACATAGATGGCAGCGCTGGAGGTACCGTTGATATCCGCGTTGTCCAGCACGAGCTGAACCTTTTCCGTGTCCTGTACGTCGACAAGGATCTGGCCGTCAGAGAGGGAGCCGGAGAGAATATAGGTTCCTTCCTCTGAAATTGTGACAGTATTGTCATTTATATCCACAGCGTCGGAATCGCAGGTGGAGGCGTTGTCTGCCAGAGTGATGCGCACGGAGGAGCTCTCGTCCCAACCGATCTCTCGGTCGCGGTCGGAGAACATATCATCCGGATGGAGCTGAGTTGCGGAGCCGTTTCCATTTTCGGCGTCTGTGTCGACTGCCAGAGTGTCCGAGACGTCGGCGCTGTCACTTCCCAAGCCGCATCCCGTCAGGGCGGTCGCCGCAAGCGCGGCGCTTAAAAGCAGGACGCCCAGGGTCCTTCGTATCTTCTTATAATTCATATCCGTTCACCCCCTGTTTGGCCATATTGATTTCCAGGTTGCCGTTTCGGCAGCGGAGCTCGTCGATAAACTCCTTTTCCACAGAGCTGCTTTTCAGGGTAACGTTGTAGTGCAGCTTGTAGAGGCTTCCCATGTTGGTGGTTTTCACGGAGAGGATCTCATGCTGGGAGGTAAAGCGCTCAAAGAGATCGTCAAACACCTCGCTGTAGTTGAGATCCTCCGGAATCGTGATGTGCAATGTCTTTTGAAGGGCGTGGTTTTTGCTGCCGCCGAAGTCAAGCACATTTAATAAGAGCATCACAAATCCCAGGATCAGGGAAAACAGCACGGCATAGCCCAGATATCCCATGCCGGTGATCAGGCCCGCGCCCATAGCCAGAAAGATGGAGCTGATCTCCCTGGCGGTGCCGGGAGCGGAGCGGAACCGCACCAGGCTGAATGCGCCTGCCACTGCGACTCCTGCGCCCACGTTGCCGTTTACCATCATGATGACCACGCACACGATGGCGGGGAGCAGCGCCAGAGTCACCAGGAAACTTTTGCTCTCCGCGCTTCGGAAGCCGTGCACCAGGGACAGGAAAAGTCCGATGAGCAGAGAGACCCCGATACACAATAAAAAGTCTGCGATCTCGATAGTAGAAGTGACACTATTGTCAAATAATCCCTCAAATATTGTCTGCATAATAAAAAATCCTCCAAATTTTTTTAAGATGGTTGTCAACTGACCAGATCAATGGGCTCGGCACATTCCTGCCTGCGATTTTCACAGATCGCTTCATAGGCGCTTCCGTACTTGGAAAAGGAGGTCTTGTACAGGCGGTTCTCTGTGAGCAGCTTTACAAACCACAGAGGAATGGCATCCGCTGTCTTTATCTCCATCAGGACCTGATCCTCTCGCAAAAGAGGCTCTCCGTAGATGCCGCTGTCCAGAGTCAGGTCATAATCACGCCAGAGAATGTTGTGGTCAAAGGTGACGCGAAACTCGTGGTTGTCTTTGGCATAGAAGGCTTCCCGCTCGTAGGAGAGAAGCACGGCCGGCTGTATACCGGAGTAATGGCTTATGGTGTAATCGATCTCCCGAATGATCTGCGTATTCATGGGGTGCTTTTCTCTCAGGAGATAGTCCCATGCCTTTCGGGAGGTCATTCCCACGCGCCTTTTGTATACCACGGAATCGTATTTTTTCTTCAGCTCCACGAACACCTGACTCGCATCGTCCGCCACACCGTAGCTGCGCAGCCGGAGCTTTTCCTTATAGATGGGGTGCTCCAGCGAATGTCGGATCAGGCGAAAGTCCGGCGTGTCAAAATACAGGCTGCAGATGGCGCTTCTCCCGTGCTCATCCGGTATCATGTGCTCCGCCATCCCCTCCTTAACGCGCGTTAGCTGCTCGCTGTCGAGCATATATTTGATTTCGTAGCGTTTAAAGATCATCTGATCGCTCATAACTATCCTCTCCTTTCGTACAAGGACAGTTTAGCAGGCGAACCTTAAAGGAACTTTAAAGTGGAAAAAATTTTTTGAAAGATAAGATTTTTTAAAGAATCACCGTGAATAAGATGGATTTGCCGTCTTCGCTCCTGGCAGAGATCTTTCCCCTGTGGGCGTGGACGATCGCCTGGGCCACCGAGAGCCCGATGCCAAATCCTCCTGTGGCAGAGCTTCGGGAGGCGTCCGGACGATAGAAGCGGTCGAATAAGACATCCTGGCTGCCCGCAGTAAGGCCCTGCGTCGTATTCCAGACAGTCAGGACGCGGCCTCTGCCGTTTGTCTGCAGCGTCAGACGGATCCGGCCCTGTTCTGTGGAATACTTTATGGCGTTGTCCAAAAGAAGGGAGATCAACTGCCGGATGGAAGCCTCGTCCCCGTGGCAGGAGATGTCCGGCGCAATGTTTAAGACAAGAGACTTTCCCTGTGTGGCGGCAACCGCCTCAAAGGGCCTCGCGGTCTCCTCCACCGCATCGCTCAAGGAGAAGTCCGTCATATTCAGTGTCTCCGCGTTCCCCTCGTCCATGCGGGAGAGAAAGACCAGCTTTTGCGTCAGGGAAGTGAGACGCTTGATCTGGTTGTGGATGCTTGCCGTCCATTCATTTTCGCCGGAGGTCATCTCCAGCACTTCCGTGTTGGCGTCGATGATGGTAAGGGGCGTTTTCAGCTCATGACTTGCGTCCGTGATGAAGCGCTTCTGTTTCTCGTAGCTCTCCGCCACAGGCTTTACCAGACGCCTGGAAAAATACATCACCAGCAAAAAGACCAGCAGCATACCCAACAGGCTGGCGGCTGCGCTGATCGCGAGAAAGCTGCGAAAGGAGGTCAGCTCCCGCTGACAGTCCAGAAAAATATACATCACATTTTCCTCTCCGGAGGAGCCGGAGACGGGAACGGCGCGATATTTATAGAAGTCGAGATAGCCCTCTTCTTTTTGGTTTTCCCAGAGTAAAACGGCATAATCGACTGCGTCGGAGGTGGACACGGCAGCGATCTGGCTGGTGTTCACCGTTATCACCGTGCCCTCAGAATTTAAAACCACCGTAAAAAATCGGGTCTCAAAGGGAGTCTCCACGGACATTGCCGCGAAGCGATTCGGGTGTCTGTCCCCTGGGAAGGGGGTGTCCGGAGAGGGCGGCGCCATCTCCCCCTCGATTGGTTCTTCCCCATCGCGGGGCGTCCCTTCCGAAAACGGCGCTTGCTCTCTAAGATCCCAGCGGGGAAACTGTCCGCCGTTTTCCGACAGAAGATCCAGGCGCAGGCTGGCGGTGCGGTCGACCTGGATATAGTTGGCCAGGTTGATGCCGCCGATCAGGAGAAACAGCACGGCCGCCATAGAGCACATAGCGATAGCGATAAATTGATAGCGAAGTTTTTTAAGCATCCTGCACCTCCACCGAATAGCCCACGCCGCGGATCGCCCGAATGGCGACGTTGGCGTCCAGGGCGGCTAATTTTTTGCGCAGATAGGAGAGATAGACCCACACCACGTTGGTCTCGGTCTCGCTCTCCAGACCCCAGATCTTGTCCATAAATTGTTCCGCGGAGATCACCTGGCCGGGATGGATAAGGAGCATTTCCAGCATTTGAAATTCCTTGCCGGAGAGCCGCACGGAATCCGAGGGCCCCGAGAGCTGGTAGGTGGAGCGGTCCAGCGTGATATTGCCAAAGTGAAGGGAGGAGTCCGCAGCCTCGCCCGATTTTCTGGTCATAGCGCGTATGCGCGCCAAAAGCTCCTTCATAGCAAAGGGCTTGGTCAGGTAATCGTCCGCGCCGCTGTCCAGCCCGTTGACTCTGTCGTCGATCTCCGCCTTGGCGGTCAGCAGCAAAATGGGAAGGGAGCTTCCGGATGCCCGAACTTTTTTCAGCACAGTGAGTCCGTCCATCCTGGGCATCATAATATCCAGGATGGCACCGTCGTAGATGCCGGTCTCCAGATAATCGAGAGCATCCTGCCCGTTGTAGACGGCATCCACAGAATAATTGTTGTGCTTCAGGACGGTCACTAAAGCCCGTGACAGCTCCTGCTCGTCCTCTGCCAGAAGTAATCGCATAAGGTTCTCTCCTTCCAAAGGGTTCTCCCATCATTTTAGCGAAAGAAAAGCAAAATAGCAATAAAATTTCAAAGGCTATTGACAACAATTATATTATAGAAATATCGGCATCGCCATTACCCATGAGGACACAGAAAATGGCGGCCGGTTTGATTTCAGTATATAAATACAAAGGCATAGACTGGCTTTTTCTGATGGTGGCGTTGCTTGCTGCCATACTTCCCTTTCCACATCTCCTGTTGCGATTCGTCAAGGTGGGCGCTGGTGTCTGTCTGCCCTGCGATGTTGGTCTGAATGTTGTCGCTCATGTTTCTCCTTTTGAACGCAAAAAAGGCGCATGGTTTACAATTTACTGTTCCATGCGCCTTTAGGCTGTTTATAAGATTATTAAATTTCTTGCTATGCCATAACTGGTGTTGCTAATTCCTTGACTTCATCAACTGATAAGCCAGAATACAATGCTATTTTTTCTAATGGCAATTCTCCGTCTTTAATCATGCGGAGCGCATTATCTATTCTAACTTCTTTTTCTTTTTCATTCCTCATATCTTCCATAATTTTACACATAGCCGCCACTCCTTTCTCGTCCTGCTTGAAATACCTTGCTTTCTTAGCAAGCGCTTCATAATTCATATCATCGGGGTTGGTGCATGAAAAATCGTGCATTAACTTACCGACTTCATCATCGCCCCTGTATTTGCCATTCACATATAGGATATGCGAACCGTCACCAAACAATACTTTATTTTCCCCGATCGCAACATATCGCTCTACTGGATAGATCGGCTGACTTCCTTTCATTACATCATATTTCAGCTTGGCAAGCCCTTTTAGCGACTGGTTCTCCTTGTAGATTACTTTATGCGGCAAGGTGCGGCTTGTCAACATAAAATAAACGTCCGCAGTTGACCGAGTTTGCGTCCACCCGCTATAATAGAAGAAAAGAAACACCGGAAACACAGGAAATACAGGAGACACCGAAAACACAAGAAACACCGGAGACACAGAAAGGACGAAAGGGTCGAAAAAATGCAGAGCACCGCAGATCTCATCATGGACTTTACACACACTTATGACAGAGAGTGGATCCAAAGTATGACAGACGCGTCATATATAGACTGCTCCGATATCGAGGGGACGGATATGTACTGCGCCAGAGAGGCGGAGGAGGAGCTTGAGAGGAGGATCTCGCGCTATCCTTTGAGGGGGATCCATTTTCTGGATTCCGGAAATTATCACTATTTGACCGGACTCTTTACCCGTCGGATCCGAGAGCCCTATCGGCTGTTTGTTTTTGACAATCACAGCGATATGAAACCCGCTTTGATACCGGAGCTGTTAAGCTGCGGCGCATGGGCCAAGCAGGTGCTGGAGGAGGATCCGAATCTTCGGGAGCTGCTTTTGATCGGCCCTCCGAGAGAGGCGATCCGAGAGCTCGAAGAGATGGGGGTGGGACATCGGGAAAAGCTCCTGTGCGTCAGCAGGGAAGAACTGGAAGCGTTGGAGGAACTGGAGGAGGCGGAGCAATCCGCATCTCCGAAGGGAGGAACGGACGCGTTTCTGCGGTCTCTGCGGGGGCGGGCACGGGTACAGACCGGACTGCCGGTCTATCTCTCCGTGGACAAGGATGTGCTCTCACAGGAGTACGCCCGCACCAACTGGGATCAGGGGGAGATGACGCTTCCTCTGTTAAAGAAAATCCTGGCGGATATCTGTGCGAAGAACCCCGTTCTGGGAGCGGACATCTGCGGGGGGCTTCCGGACGCTCCGGCAGGGCAGGAGGCGGAGGTCCGCAGGATCAACGGGCAGACGGATCGGGAGCTGTACCGCCTGCTCAAGGAGTGCCTTTTTGGAGAGGCCCATTGAAGGGAAGATTTCCTATTCCGCTTTTGGTCTGGAGCGGAAGCGCTCTCGAATCCAGGAGCCCGCTTCGCTTAGGTCTTCCTCCGTCCAGCCGGAGACTTTCCCGTTTCCGGGAAGGAGGACGCTGCTGCTCTCCTCCTTGTCTGCCAGGTTCCAGCACAGGTAGCTGATGTGGTATCGGTCCAGAAGCTCCAGCCACTTTGCGGCGGAATCGAAATCGTTGGCGCCGTTTCCGGACGCGTCGCACATGCCAAATTCACTGACGAACACGGGAAGGCCGCTCTGAACGCAGGTTTCCAGGCGGTTTCGCAGATCGTCCCGGTGTGTGCCCGCATAAAAGTGCAGTGTGTACAGGATGTTGTCAAACGGCAGAGGATCCGCGGCGGCCTTGTCGATATCCTGGCTCCAGGTGGGGGATCCCACCAGGATGACCGCGTCGCCGTCATTTTGGCGGATCACGGGGATCACCTCCTCCGCGTAGGATTTTACGCTGTCCCAGGTGGCGGAGCCGTTGGGCTCGTTGCAGATCTCGTAGAGCACGTTGTCATAATCGGCGTATAGGCGGGACATCTCCTCAAAAAAGTCCAGGGCGTCCTGCCGGTATACGTTGGGATCCTGGTCGCTCAAGATATGCCAGTCGATGATCACATACATGCCAAGCCTCGTGGCGCACTCCACGCCGTCCTGCACCAGAGCCTTCAGCTCTTCTCGGTTCCCGTCCGTGCAGTAGCCGCCGGATTCCGCGGTGTACATAGCGAGGCGCACACAGCTGGTATTCCAATCGTCACGCAAGGTCTGAAAAGCGTCATAATTTACATATTGGGGATACCAGGCGATGCCGTGGGTGGACATACCGCAGAGCTGAACCGGCAGATCGTTCTGATCGGCGAGCTGTCCGTTTGCCACGTGAAGCGCGCCGTGGACAGTGACAGGAGTGTCGGTTATTTCCGAAGAGGGAGTCTCTGTCGGTGCGCTCTCGGGGGAATCGGCACTCGGATCCGCGGATGGTGTCTGACCGGAGGGCATCGTCCCGACCTCAGAGGCGGTTTCATGGGAGGATGCGTTTTCTGGAATTTCCGGAGGAGCCGGCTCCCTTGCGGCGTTGGCGCAGCCGGACAGGGCGAGCAGACAGGTGAACAGGGGGACAAGTTGTGCCAGTTTTTTTCGATTCCACATCATAGGGCTCCATTCCGAAGCGGCTTTGCTTCTTTGTTCGTTGATGATACGATTATACGGGATGGCAGAGGGAAATGCAAGCCGGCAGTGGGGCAATGAGGCAACTGCCTCTTCAAAATGCGGACGGTTTATGATAGGATAAATGAAACGAAGAAAAAACGGAGGGACGGGTATGCTGCCGGAGCTTTTTTGCAAGCGCATGAGGGAAATGCTGGGAGAAAATTACGATGCTTTTCTGGCGAGCTATGAGCGGGAGAAATGCCAGGCGCTGCGCTTCAATCCGCTCAAACGGTCGGCGGAGGGAACGTATGTCAAAGGGACAAAACGGGCCGCGGACTGCTTTGCGGCGATGGCGGGGCAGGAAAAGCAGGCGGCCCCGTCTTCTCCCGTCCCCGTTCCCTGGGCGGAGGACGGCTACTATTATGAAAAGGAGCTGCAGCCAGGCAGGCACCCCTACCATCAGGCGGGGCTTTATTACATACAGGAGCCCAGCGCGATGGCTCCGGCGGCACTTCTGGACGCGCAGCCGGGGGAACGCATTTTGGATCTGTGCGCCGCGCCGGGGGGAAAGAGCACGCAAATCGCGGCGGCGTTGCGGGGACAGGGGATTTTAGTCTGCAATGAGATCCATCCGGCGAGGGCGAAGATCCTGTCGGAAAATATCGAGCGCATGGGAGTGAGAAACGCCTGTGTCGTCAACGAGACGCCGGAACGACTGGCGGATGTCTTTTTGGAGTATTTCGATCGGATCCTGGTGGACGCGCCCTGTTCCGGCGAAGGGATGTTCCGAAAAAACGAGGAGGCCTGCGGCGAGTGGAGTCCGGAGAATGTGGCGCTCTGTGCGGACAGGCAGGACGCCATATTAAGCTGTGCAGCGCGTATGCTTCGGCCGGGAGGCAGATTGGTGTATTCTACCTGTACGTTTGCCCCCCAGGAGAACGAGGGCAGCGTCAGCCGCTTTATCGCGGCCCATCCGGAGTTTCGTATTCTGCCCGCGGGATCGGTGAAGCGGGCCCTTCGGGAGAAAGCGGGGCGGCCGGGGACGGCGGATGTTTCCGGCGGCGACCTTTTGGGAAGGCTGTCCGGTGGAGACGGCATCGGAGAATGGGTGGACGCGCCCGCGGCCCACATAGAGGACACCCTTCGCCTGTGGCCGCAGTTCGTGGCGGGGGAAGGGCACTTTGCGGCGGTGCTGGAGAAGGACGGCGGCGTGCCGGAGGGCTGCGCTCCGGCGGCTTCGGCGGGAGCGGATAGAAAAATTCCGGAGAGAGAGCTGGGAGATTTCATCGCTTTTGTAAAGGCAGAGCTGTCCGATGCGGCGGAAGCGATGCTTCTGGATGAGGGGCGTTTGCAACGATTTGGGGATCGGCTCTACTGGGTGCCGGAGGGGATGCCGGCGGTCAGGGGGCTTAAGGTGCTACGGGCCGGCCTGCAGGTGGGGACCCTCAAAAAGAATCGGTTTGAGCCGGCACATGCGCTGGCGCTTTGGCTCGCCCCCGACCAGGCCGCACATGTGTGGGATCTGTCTTCACGGGACGGCTCCGCCCGAAGGTATCTGTGCGGGGAAACCTTTCCGGCGGACGGGGAGAAGGGATGGTATCTGATCTGTGTGGACGGCTTCAGCCTCGGCTGGGGAAAGCTTGCGGGCGGAACCATGAAAAACCATTATCCCAGAGGACTCAGAAATTTTGGATCGGTTTGATACGGAGAGCAGGCATGGAGAGAAGTGTGGAGATCCTCTATGAGGATGAGGATGTGATCGTCTGCCGCAAGCCGGCGGGACTGGCGACGGAGACTGCCCGGGTAGGCCAGGCGGATGTGGCGAGCGAGCTGAAGAAGGGGCTGGCCGCCAGGCGGCGGAAGACGGGAAAGACCCGGGAAGGGGAGCCCTACCTGGGCATGGTGCACCGTCTGGATCAGCCGGTGGAAGGGCTTTTGGTATTTGGCAAGAGCAGGGAGGTCACGGCGAAATTATCCGCCCAGCTGGGGGGAGGCTCCTTTCACAAGCGCTACCGCGCGGTGGTGTGTGGAGAGCTCCCCCAAAAAGAGGGCGAGCTTGTGGATTTCCTGTATAAAAATAGAGAGAATCGGGCCGTTGTCACAACGGAACAAGAGGCGTTGTCCCGGGGCGCCAGGCGGGCGGTGCTTCGCTATCGCGTGCTGGGGGTGCGGTCTTTGCCGGCGGGATCCTGCGAAGAGAGCATTTCCCTTTTGGAGATCTCCATTGACACCGGACGGTTCCACCAGATCCGCGCGCAGATGGCCCACGCGGGGCACCCGCTTTTGGGGGATCGGAAATACGGGGAGGAGAGAAGTCTTTTGCTGAGCGGGGAGCTCGGTGTGAAAAACGTGGCGCTGTGCGCCTGTGAGATCGCGTTTTCCCATCCGGTCACAGGCCGCACGCTACAGTTTACGGCGGAGCCCAGGGACGAAATTTTTGGAAGTTTTTGACGGTTGCTCTTTTGAAAAATAAACTGTTTGAAATCCAGCATACTATTCTCAGAGGATCGAGGCTCAAGGGAGCCGAAGCGCTCTCGGAGGGATGGAATATGTTGGAAAAGGTGAAGGAAAGCCGAATTTTGATATTGCTTCTTTTGACGGCGGCGGTGTATTTTTTTCTCCGGTATATCACGCCGCTGGTGGCGCCCGTTTTGACCGCTATGCTGTTTGTGACGATCTTTGGGCCCACCCTGCAGAAGCTGGAGAAGCGTTTCCGCCTCCACAGGCAGGTGGGCGCGGTGCTTCTTTTGAGTGTGGCGGTGGTGCTTCTGGCGGTGTTGGTCTGGGTGCTGTTTTCCTGGTTTGTGGGAAGTCTTCCGGAGTGGATATCCGGCCTGGAGGATCTGGAGGGGGAGCTGACCGTTCTTGTGCGCAGGATATGCAAAGCGGTGGGCGATACCCTGGGGGTGAACGGCAGTTATCTGGAGGAAACGGTGTTAAAACGGATTCAGGAAGGCTTTGACTACTTTCAGCTAAAGACGCTTCCCGGAGTGTTGTCCCAGTCTCTTACCTACGCTCGGGCTGCGGCGTCCGTGGGAGGATTTTTGATCGTGTTTCTCATTGCCACCGTTCTTCTGGCAAAGGATTACGATGCCATTATGAACCGTCTGTTGGACCGCGAGGAGTGTCATGTGCTCCTGGAGATCATCTGTGGCATTATCCGCTACATTGCCACCTATGTGCGCGCCCAGCTCATTATTATGAGCGGCATTGCGGCGTTGGCGGCGCTGGTGCTGGGAGTCAGCGGTGTGCGCCAGGGGGTGCTGTGGGGGATCCTGGCGGGGCTTTTGGACGCGCTTCCCTTTGTGGGGACGGGGATCGTGCTGGTGCCCCTTGGCATTTTCCAGCTCTTTGGGGGAAGCTGTGCGAGGGCGGCAGTCTGCATTGCGCTCTATGTGGTATGCGCTTTTTTGAGAGAGCTTTTGGAGCCCCGTCTGATCGGCAGGCGTCTGGGGGTGTCCCCGATTGCGGTTTTATTGTCCCTTTACGCGGGCATCCAGCTCTTTGGAGTCTGGGGAATCGTGAAGGGACCGCTCGGTTTTGTGATGATCTACCAGGCGTACCGCAGTGTTGTCCGGAGAATGTCGGTTGACGAAAAAGCAGGATAAGGTTATCATTTAGGATAATTAGAATAAAAAGAAAAACTCGGAGGCGGGAATGAAGACACAAAAGGCTTTGAAGTGGGTACTGGATGTGATCATCTGTTTTTATATGCTGATGATCCTGGTCCTTATGCCCTTTTACTTTCAGGAGGGGTTTGTACATATCGGGACGGACAAATCTACCTTTTTGCGGGTTTGCAGCAGGAATACGGCGATGCTTCTGATACCGGTTTTTTTGGCGTATGTGTTGGTCTCTCTGCTATTGGGAATACGGAAGAAGCGTGTGCTTTCGTCGGTAAGCGACATTCAGCTCTCGTCGACGGAGCTCTTTGCGCTCGCATATTTGGCCAGCGTGCTGTTTTCCCAGGCATTCTCCGCATATAAGGATGTAACCCTGGAGGGGCAGGAGGGCTGGTACATGGGTACGATCACCCAGATGGTGCTGGTGGCTTCCTTCTTTTTCGTAGGGAGGCTTTGGGAGCGCAGGGAGTGGATCCCCGCCCTGGCTCTGCCGGTATCTGCGGCGGTGTTTGCCCTGGGGATCCTGAATCGATTCGGGGTCTATCCCTTTGATATGAAGGTGGACAATACGATGTTTATCTCCACCATCGGCAATATCAACTGGTATTGCGGCTATATGGTGTCTGTTTTCTTCGGCGGCTTTGCGCTGCTGTGGCAGGCGTCGGGGTGGAAGCGCTGGAAAAGGCTCCTGCTGATGGCGTATGTGGCGGTGGGATTTGCCAGTCTGGTGACACAGGGCAGCAGCAGCGGACTTTTGACTCTGGCGGTGGCGCTGCTCGCGGCGTTTTGCTTCTCCGTCCCCAACGGAAAACGTATGTGTATGCTTTGGACGGAACTGGTCATTCTGTCTGTGGTGTGCCTGGTCATTTGTCTGGTGCGTCAGAGCGGCCTGGGGAAGATCAACTACATCGAGCCGACGACGGAGCTGTTGACCAACAGCGGGCTTCCCTATATTATGACAGCTGTGTCAATTATTGTGCTGTGCTGGCTGAGAGGGGTGGAGGCGAAGGGGGAGTACCCGAAAAAGAAGTTCCGCACGCTGGCGGTTGCCGTCAGTGTGAGCGTGGGGGTGCTCCTTGTGTCGTATGTGGTTTTATTGGCAGTCAATACGCTGACGGGAGGCGCGGTCACAGATACGGCGGGTGCGCTGACCTTCTCGCCCACGTGGGGGAGCAATCGCGGCGGAACCTGGATGTCCGGAGTGATGTGCTTTCAGGAGCAGGATCTCTTACATAAGCTTTTTGGCATAGGGCCGGACGGGATGCCGTCCTACCTTTATGCGGACGGCAGCGAGCGGCTGGTCGAGCTGGTGAGAAATACTTTTGACGACAACCGGCTGACCAACGCCCACAATGAATGGCTGACGATCCTGGTAAACGAGGGCGTGTTTGGCTTTGTGAGCTATGTGGGGATGATGGTGACCGCCATTTGCCGTTTTCTGAGGCGGCGGAAGGATCCGATCGTGACGGCGTGCGGCTTTTGTCTCCTGGCATATACGGTCAACAATATGTTTAGTTTCCAGCAGGCGATGAATGTTGCCACGATCTTTATCGTGCTGGGCATCGGAGAAAATTATCTGCGGGAGAGCCGCAGGAAGGAGAGCACATATGAAGCCGGATAAAAATTCGTATGGAGCGATCGTGCCGGTGATGGCCGCCGCGCTGCTCATCGCTTTTGTGCTGGTGATCTGGAGCCCCTTTGCGGTGTCCGGTATGCTGTCTTCCCGACAGGCTGCGGGGGAGGATGCCCGCGGGGGAGCGCCCACGGAGAACGTCGGGACAGAGGAGACGGCGGCGATTGCCCAGACAGGGGAGACCGCGGAGAGTCTGACGCCCCAGGAGGAAGCGCGTGCCGCCCAGCGTGCCCGAGAGAGGGAACAGGGATGGCTTCGGGTGGAGCAGAAGCAGGAAGAGGAGCATGAGAGGCAGCTGCAGGAGGAACGGCGGGCACAGCAGGCCGCTATGGAAGAGGCGGCAGAAAATAACACTTGGGAGCTGGGGGAGGATCCCTCCGCCGTGGAGGGCGCCTTCGGTGCGGTGTTTCGGGAAATTTTCGAGCCCATAGGAGATACCTGCGAAAGTTACTTTGACGCGAAGGGCAATCCGTACCTGGTGCTCTCTCCCGGGAGCGTTGTGCTGGACGGGGAGACGGAGCCGAGAAACACGATCCGGACGCTGGTCTACGACCGAGTCTCCAAAAACGGGGAATGTCATCTGATTGTGTTTTATGAGGAGATCCTGAATGAGGATGGGACGGAGTATACTACGGCGATCCGCAATACCTACGCGGTGAAAATGTCGGACGGTTCCGTGATCCCCTCCGACAAGCACGCGTGGGCGGACGTAGGAAACCCCGCTTACCGTGAGGCCGCGGGGGAAAATTAGAAAGATAAAAACGCTTTTATCAGTGTTCAATCGGCGCGACAGGATTTGAACCTGCGACCTCTACGTCCCGAACGTAGCGCTCTACCAAGCTGAGCCACGCGCCGCAATCATCAACATTACAATAATAAATAAAAAGAGATTGATTGTCAAGGGAAAAAAGAATAATATAGAGATAAAACCCGTTATTTTTTGAGAAAGAGGTTATTTCCGAGCGGCGTTGGGAAAAGCGCCGGAAGGATGAAGGGGCGGGGAGTATGAAGGGGCGGGGAGTATGCGATACGGAAAATATTTGGACACCGCGCTGGGGCGGTTGTACATAGAGGAAGAAAACGGCGCGCTGGTGCGTCTCACCGGAGCTTGGGAAAAGACGGAGGAGCCTGGGCAAAAAGCGTCATCCCGCGTCAGGGGAGCGCGGCGGGCCGACGGGGAGGTTCTGGAGGTTCGGCTGGAGGACACTCCGCTTTTGCAAAAAACGGAAAGCCAGGTTCTGGAGTTTATCGACGGAAGGCGCACCGGTTTTACGGTTCCCGTGCACATGGAGGGAACCGCCTTTCAGCGAAGGGTTTGGGAGGCGCTGCAAAGGATCCCCTATGGGGAGACCCGCACCTACGGACAGATTGCGAACCAGGTGGGATGTCCCGGGGGCGCCCGCGCGGTGGGAATGGCATGTAACCGCAACCCCATTATGCTCATTGTTCCTTGCCATAGAGTCGTCGGTGCGGACGGCGGACTGGTGGGATTTGGCGGCGGGCTTCCCATGAAGGAGGCGCTGTTGGCGCTGGAGGGAGCGGCAATATCAAAGGCAAAGAAGAGGAACCAACCATGAAGGGGGAACCAACCATGAAGGAGGAACCAACCATGAAGGGAAATGACCATGAAGGGAAACGATAATCAGGCCCGCGTACTCCTGAAAAAGGGGGAGGGGCGAACCGTAAAGGCGGGAGGACTGTGGATATACGACAACGAGATTGATCGGATCGAGGGGACGTTTGAAAACGGCGACCTTGTGGCGATACACGATTTTGACGATTATTTTTTGGGATACGGCTATCTCAATACGCGATCCAAAATTGCCGTCCGGCTGCTCTCCCGAAAAAAGGAAACCGTTATCGACGAGGCGTTTTTCGAGCAAAGGGTGCGCGATGCGTGGAGCTATCGCAAGGAAACCATCGATACCTCCAGCTGCCGCGTGATTTTCGGGGAGGCGGATTTTCTGCCCGGCATCACGGTGGACAAGTTTGAGGACGTGCTGGTGGTGGAATCGCTGGCGCTGGGGATCGACCGCTGGAAGTATGTCATTGTGGAGGCCCTGAAAAAAGTTCTCGCGGAGGATGGGATAAGGATTCGCGGCGTCTACGAGAGAAGCGACGCGAAAGTGCGGGAGCAGGAGGGCATGGAGCGGTGCAAGGGATTTATCGGGGAACCCTTTGACACGAAGGTGGAGATCGTGGAAAACGGCGTGAAATATGTGGTCAACGTGGAGGACGGCCAGAAAACCGGCTTTTTTTTGGATCAAAAAAACAACCG
The DNA here is from genome assembly GCA_947631615.1 of uncultured Acetatifactor sp. Taxonomy (GTDB): domain Bacteria; phylum Bacillota; class Clostridia; order Lachnospirales; family Lachnospiraceae; genus Acetatifactor. Next base: position 6,072 of record CANRLX010000008.1, on the reverse strand, counting down.
CGCCGCGATCCACAGGATCTGCAGAGGGAAGAAGGTGCTGGACTGCTTTACCCACACCGGTTCCTTTGCCTTAAACGCCGGCATAGCCGGAGCCAGGAGCGTCCTTGGTGTGGACGCGTCTAAGCTTGCGGTGGATCAGGCGGTAGAAAATGCGAAACGGAACCACCTGGAGGATATCGTATCTTTTCGGTGCGCGGATGTGTTTGAGCTGCTCCCCCAGCTGGAAGAACAGGGAGAGCTGTTCGATGTGGTGATCCTGGATCCGCCGGCGTTTACCAAATCCCGAAGCTCCGTGAAAAATGCCGTGAAGGGCTATCGGGAGATCAATCTGAGAGGAATGAAGCTGGTGCGCGACGGCGGTTATTTGGCCACCTGCTCCTGCTCGCATTTCATGGAGCCGGAGCTGTTTGCCAAGACCATTCGGGAGGCGGCAAACGGTGCCCACAGGCGGCTGCGCCAGGTGGAGTTTCGCACCCAGGGCTGCGACCATCCCATTCTGTGGGCCGCGGACAATTCCTATTATTTAAAATTTTATATCTTTCAGGTGTGCAGCGAACGCTGAAGGATTCTATTGTAAAATGAGGAGGAAAGATCCATGGTAAATAAGAAAATAAAACTGGTGCAGCGCGCCGTACCCGCCCCAAAGGATTCGGAGGATGCCATACAATGCCTTTTGCGGCAGCTCATCCTGGAGGAGAAGATCTCCATGATCCATGGAAACGCTTTTTTCCATACTGCGGCGGTGGAGCGGCTGGGGATTCCGGAGCTCAAGATGTCGGACGGGCCTATGGGGGTGCGGCAGGAATTTCCCGACGACAGCTGGATTCCGGTTGGGTACAGCGACGACTACGTGACCTATAATCCCAGCAACAGCGCGCTGGCGGCGACCTGGAATCCGGATCGTGCCCGCGAGAGCGGCAGGGTCCTCGGGGAGGAGGCCAGAGGGCGGGGCAAGGATGTGATTCTTGCGCCCGGTATCAACATCAAGCGGGATCCCCTGTGCGGGCGTAATTTTGAGTATATGAGCGAAGATCCCTGTCTGATCGAGACCCTTGCGGTCCCTTTTATTCAAGGGGTGCAGGAGAGCGACGTGGCGGCGTGCGTGAAGCATTTTGCGGCGAACAATCAGGAGACCGACCGCCTGTGGGTGGACACGGTGGTAGACGAGCGGACGCTTCAGGAAATTTACTATCCCGCGTTTCGGGCGGCGGTACAAAAAGGCCAGAGCCTGTCGCTGATGAACGCCTACAATAAGCTAAACGGCGCACACTGCAGTGAGAATCGGGAGCTTTTGGATCATGTGCTGCGGGAGAAGTGGGAATATGACGGAGTTGTCATAAGTGACTGGGGCTCTGTCCATACCACAAGGGAAGCCGCAAACGCTTCTATCGATGTGGAGATGAGCGTGACCACGGATTTTGATCAGTATTTCTTTGCGGAGCCCTTGCGGCAGGCGGTGGAGAAGGGAGAGGTCTCCGAGGAGGAGATCGACAGGAAGGTGGAGAACATCCTCCGCCTGATGTTCCGCTTGAAAATGCTGGGGCCTGGGGCGCAAAACCGAAAGGCCGGAAAATACAATTCGGAAGAGCACCGTCGTGCGGTCCGGCAGACCGCCGAGGAAGCGATTGTGCTTTTGAAGAATGAACAGCGGATCCTGCCGATCACCGAGGATCGGGTGAAGCTGAGATATGAAGACCGCACGGCGCAGGCGGATGCCGCGGCGCAGGCACCCCGCAAATGCCGGATCGCCGTGATCGGGCAAAATGCCGTGCGCTTTCACGCGGCGGGCGGAGGCAGCGCGGAGATCAAGGCGTTTTATGAGGTCTCTCCGCTGATGGGACTAAAGAAAGCATTGGGCGGCAATGTGGAGATCGCCTACGCGGAGGGGTATTACATTCCACAGGAGAAGGCGTCGGACGAGATCAACTGGCAGGCGGCCAGCCTGGAGCGTCAGATCATGGACGGGGTCGCCTTTGAGGGTACTAAGGAGGAGCAGAAGAGCCGTCGGGAGGAGATCCTGGAGCGGCGCAGGCGTCTGAGAGAGGAAGCTTGTGCTCTGGCGGCGCAGGCGGACGAGGTGATCTTTGTGGGAGGGCTCAACCACGACTACGATCAGGAGGGGAGAGACCGGACGGATATGCGGCTTCCCTATGGACAGGACGAACTGATCGAGGCGCTTCTGGACGTAAAACCTGACATGATCGTCGTAATGGTGGCGGGCTCTCCGGTGGAGATGCCCTGGCGGTCTAGGGCAAAGGCGCTGGTGTGGTGTTACTATTCCGGTATGGAGACCGGCACCGCGCTGGCGGAGATCCTGCTCGGGCAGGTCAATCCCTCCGCCAGGCTGCCGGAAACCTTTCCCGTGGCATACCACGACACGGTGACCGCGAAAAACGGCGAGTTTGGCAAGGAGGGTTCCGTGGAGTATCGGGAAGGGATCTTTGTGGGCTACCGCTACTATGAGAAGGAGGGGATCCGGCCGGCGTTTCCCTTTGGATTCGGGCTGTCCTACACACAGTTTTCCATAGATCATGTGAGGGTGCTGTCACAGGCGGGCCTATCCTCGTCTGAAACGGAGAGAAATGAAGATGACATTGCTGTCACAATATGCGCGGATGTGACCAACACCGGCGCCCTGGAGGGTGCGGAAGTGATTCAGTGCTATGTGGCGGACTGTGCGTGCAGTGTGGAGAGGCCCGTCAAGGAGCTGAGGGCCTATCAAAAGGTGTTTTTACGGCCGGGAGAGACGAAGAGCGTGAGTTTGAAGCTGCCCTATCGGGCGTTTGCGTTTTACGATGTGGAGGAGGAAGCCTTTGTGGTAGAGCCCGGGGACTTCCGGCTGTATGTGGGCAGCTCTTCCGAGCACTGCCCCGCGTGCGTGGATGTGGAAATTGCCTGAAGGATGTGAAAAGACAGAGCGTTTTCCGGCGCGCAGTGCATGGAATTACGAAAACCGATAAAGCCATTCGTGGAGGGATACAACATGTTACAGAAATGGAAGGTGCGGCTGTTCCAGGAGGGACGGGTGGACAAGAGAAAGCTTATCGTCGGGACATTTCTGTTTGTGTTGCTGTTTTCCCTCTCCGGTCACTATCTGTTTTCCGGTTTTAATAAGCGCTTTTTTGTATATAGCTTCCTATGTGCCGCCGCGGCAGCATTTGTTGTGATCCCGCGCCCTACAGGCCGCTGGGCGGCGATTCTGTCCCTTGGGCTGTACCTGTTCCTGGTCCCCAGGCGGATCTTTGAGAGGACGGAGCTGCCGGTGCATGATATGGTGCGTATTCAGCCGGGAGTGCTTTTGGCGACGGTTTTTATAATTCTTTTGATCTACGCGGTGCTGTTGCTGGTCACCCAGCGTGTGTCGCTGGCATTGGGGATAGGAAATATCCTGCTGTTAGCCGCTTTTTTGGCAAACTATTATGTAGTGCAGTTTCGAGGGGACTGTCTGACCTTCGATCAGCTTCTGGCGGCGAAAACCGCTCTGTCTGTGGCGGACAACTATCGGTTTGTCATCAGCCCGGAGGAGTGGTACAGCATCTTGTACTTTATTGTTTTTATTGCCTGGGGTTTTTGGTGCGAGATCCCCTGTGCCAGCCGGAAACGCTATCATGTGGGGGTCAGTTTCGCGGGCGCTATGGGGATCCTGCTCTTTGCCTTTTTTTGGAACGGTTCCGGTTACCTGGAACGGTATGACCTGAAGGGGCATTATTGGAACCTTCGGGATAATCTGGAATTAAACGGTTTCCTTTTGAATTTTGGAATCGCCATCCGAGAGGGAGCGATGTCAAAGCCGGAGGGGTATTCCCAGGAGGTGCTGACGGAATTGGCAGAGCAGATAGAAAGCAGCTATCAGCCGTACTTGACGGAGGAGGTCACATGTCCTAACATTATCCTGATTATGAATGAGGCGTGGTCGGATCTGCGTGTCCTAGGAGATTTGGAGACGACAACGGAATTTATGCCCTTTGTGGATCATGCGGAGGGGAATCTTCAGAGGGGAAATCTGGTGGTCAAGGTCCTGGGAGGATTGACCGCCAACACAGAGTTTGAGGCGCTGACCGGAGACAGTCTGGCATTTCTCTCCCCTTCCGCCATTCCCTATCAGCTTCAGGTCAACCATGAGATGTACGCGCTGCCTCGGGTGCTGGGGGAACAGGGTTACCAGACTATGGCGATGCACCCCAGCGGAGCGGGCGCATGGAACAGGGATGGGGTGTATTACTATTTTGGCTTTGATACGTTTGTGGATGTGGACAACTTTCAGGTGGATTGCCGTTATGTGGGGAGTTTTGTGTCCGATGACTGCAATTTTGACGAGATCATCTGGCGGTATGAGCACAGGGATCCTGAAAAGCCGTTCTTCCTGTTTGACGTGACGATCCAAAATCATGCGGACTACTACTATCAGACGGATATTACGGTCAATGTGACGTCAGTGGGTTCTACGCCGGCGGAGGAGATCGGCTACCTCGGCGACGTGAATACCTATCTGAGTTTGATGCGGCTGACAGATCAGGCGTTTGCGAATCTGACCGCCTATTTTGAAAGGGTGGAGGAGCCCACTGTCATCTGTATGTTTGGGGATCACCAGCCCAGCCTGTATCAGGACTTTTATCAGGCTGTCTTTGCGGACAGCGGGCTGACCGAGGAGGAGCAGGAGAGCAAAAAGTATATTACTCCTTATGTGATCTGGGCAAACTATGACATTGCGTTTCCGGAAATGTCGGAGATGAGCGCAAACTATCTGGGGGCGACCCTGATGGAATGTGCCGGATGCGAGTTGCCCGCCTACTATAAGTTTCTCCTGGAAGCAAAGGAGAAGTATCCGGTTTTGACTTATGAAAATGTGAAAGAAAACGCAAAGGACGACTGGCTGATCCAGTACCGAAGCCTCCAGTATAACCATTTGATGGAGAAAAACTGCCGGCCGGAATTGTTTTCTACCAGACAAACACCATGAAACGGCAAATAGACCGACGGGAGCGTGATTTTGACGGATATGCGAGAAGTGATTTTGGACACCCTGATTGACGGGGGAAAGCTGATACCTTTTTTGTTCCTGACCTACCTGGCGATGGAATATTTGGAGCACCGCGCGGGCGGCCCCGCAAGGCGTATGGTCAAGAGGGCGGGAAGACTGGGCCCGCTGATCGGCGGCGTGCTGGGCGTGGTGCCTCAGTGCGGCTTTTCGACGGCCGCGTCCAACCTGTATGCGGGAAGAGTGGTGACCACAGGGACGCTGATCGCCATTTACCTGTCCACCTCCGATGAGATGCTGCCGATTTTGATCTCCGAGAAGGCGCCTGTGGGGGTAATACTGCCTATCCTTGTCGGCAAAATGCTGATCGGCGCGGCTGCCGGCTTTGTGATAGATCTGTTTATTGGCCGCGGCGGGGAGGAGAGGGAACCGATCCGCGATATCTGCGAGCAGGAGCACTGCCACTGTGAAAAAGGGATCTTTCGGTCTGCGGCGGCCCACACGCTGAAGATCACTTTCTTTATCCTGGTCATTACCTTCCTGCTCAATCTGGCGCTGCATTTTGTGGGACAGGAGGCGATTGCGGGCCTGGTGCTGAACCGTCCCGTCTTGGGCCCTGTGCTGGCGGGGATCGTGGGGCTGATTCCCAACTGCGCCGCTTCCGTGGTTATCACCCAGCTTTATCTCCAGGGGGGAATGGGGGCGGGAGCGATGATGTCCGGCCTTCTCACCGGTTCCGGCGTGGGGCTTTTGGTGCTGTTTCGCGTCAACCCAAGCCGCCGCGAAAATCTGACCATTGCGGGGCTTTTATACGCGGTGGGAGTGCTGGCCGGCGTACTGATCGAAATCCTTGTCTCCTGAGAAATTTGCCTGTAAATTATTTGTAAGTTTGTCTATAAGTTGACCTGTAAATTTATCTGTAAATTTGTCTGTAAGTTGGTCTGTATATTTGCCTGTATATTTGCCTGTAAATTGTCTATAAATTGCCTGTAAAAATTTTCTAAAAAAAGTACTTGCATAATCCCGAGTTTGACAGTATTTTGAAGAAAAAAGTCCTGAACCCCGCTCTGACAGCGGCTTCCAGGACTTTTTTA
>CANRLX010000007.1 GCA_947631615.1 uncultured Acetatifactor sp. | reverse complement strand
GCCTGAATTTCACCCGCGTCTTCTCTCCGAAGAGCTCTCTGGCAAACTCCGCCAGCGTGCCCTTCAGATCCGCGAAGGTAATGTTTTTGTCGATGACCAGCCCCTCGATCTGATGGAAGGAGGGGGAGTGGGTGGCATCCACCTCATCGGCGCGGAAGACTCTTCCCGGCGCGATCATGCGGATGGGGAGCCTTCCCTTCTCCATCTCGTGCACCTGCACGCCGGAGGTCTGGGTGCGCAGCAGGATGTCCCCGTTGATATAGAAGGTGTCCTGCTCGTCCTTGGCGGGATGATCCGCGGGAATGTTGAGCGCCTCAAAGTTGTAGTAGTCCTTCTCCACCTCGGGCCCCTCGACCACCTCATAGCCCATGCCGACGAAGATGCGCTCCACCTCCTCCAGCGCGATGGTGTTGGGATGGCGGTGGCCGATCTCATTCTTCCTGGCGGGCAGAGTCACGTCGATGACCTCCGCCTTCATCCTGGCCTCGCGGACCGCCTTCTCCATCCTGGTCCTGGCTTCCTCCAGCACCCTCTCGATCTCTTCCCGGGTCTCGTTCACCATCTGTCCTATCTTGGGTCTGTCCTCCGGCTTCACGTCCTTCATGGACTTTAACACGCCGGTCAGCTCACCCTTCTTGCCGAGAATGTTCACCCGAATCTCATTCAGCTTTTCTGTGGTGTCACAGCCCCTGATCTGTGCCAGGGCCTGCTCCCTGATCTGGTCTAATCTGCCTTTCATGGTCTCTTCCTTTCCTGATTTGTTCTGTCCGGAGTTTCTTTCGCGTCACGGGGTTTTTGGGGAAAACCGCCGCGACATAAAAAGTCCCCTGTCACACGCTCTGCATATGACAAGGGACGAAATCTCCGCGGTACCACCCTGTTTCCTATCTTCACAACATAGGCTCTCTTTCGCGCGTAACGTGCGCAGTCCGTTCAAAGCTACTTGCCCTCCCAGGCGCGTTCTCTCTGACAGCTCCGGTGGGAAATTCAAGCGCCATCTGAACCGGAGGAAGCTTGCAGCCGGCGGCTCCCTCTCTCTGCCGGAAAATGACTCTCTACTGTGCACCATCATCGCCTTTTTCATTACATGTTAAACATTTTAATCAGTTTCCTGAGAAATGTCAAGACAATTTCTCCTCGCTGTCCGCACCGTGACCTGACACCTCAGTCCGCCCTTATCCCCCGGCTCAAACCGAATCCGCCAGCGGTACAGCGCCGCGATCTGCCGCACCACGCGCAGCCCAAGGCCGTGCTCGGACAGCTTGTCCCATTTCACCGGCCGGCGGAGCGCCCTCAGCTGCTCCTGGGTGACGCCGACGCCGTCGTCCTCCACCGTGAGCACGGCAAAGCGCCCCTTTTTTGCCCTCTGCGGCGTCAGCCGTACCACAATATAACACCCTTTTGGATTGTGCACAATACTGTTTCGGATCAGATTTTCCAGCAGCCGTCTGACCAGGCTCCTGTCCGCCCGAAGCACACACTGCTCCAGCTCCTTTGCGATCTCCACCTCCAAAGTGTACTGCTCCCCGGGGCCGCGGTTTAAAGTGTCGCACAGAAGCTCTCTCAGAAAGGGCGCAAGAAGGATGTCCTCCCGCTCCCATTTTCCCATGCCATAGGTCAATTTATTCTCCGCGTTCAGGTTGACGATCAACTCCCGAATACGGAGGGTCTGCTCCTCAATGAGCGCGGCCCTCTGCAGAGTCTCCTCCTCCGAGCTCTCCCTGCGTATCTCGGAGGCCGCGCCGAGGGTCAGGGAGAGGGGCGTGCGGATGTCGTGGGACACTCCGGCGATCCACGTGCTCCGTTCCCTCTCCTCCCGGTACGTCTGCCGTCGGGCCAGGAGAAAGGGAAGGCCCCCAAGCAACAGGACATTCCCCAGAAGGATCGCGGGCATACATCTGACGTAGACGTCCATGGTGTCCTGAAATTCAATCATGGTGTATTTCCACACGGTCCCCTTTTGCTTTCCCACCACAAAAATGCCGTCCTCCAGGATCAGGGTGTACACGGGATATTCCTTCAGATACCATCTGGTGAACACGGCGATATCCTTTCGGGAGTATTCCCTGGGAAGCTCCTCGGGCATACCGTACTCCCAGAGCACCGTCCCGTCCTCCCCGATGAGAAAGGCAAACGCCTCGTACCAGTCCAGCCTGTCGGTTCCTTTCTGAGGCATCGCATAGCCTCCCGCCTCGTCCCTCGTCAGCATATCCGCGATGTCCCCCACCTGAATGTACGCCTGATAGCTTTTGGTCCAAACATTCAGGATCATAATCAAAACCAGATTGCCCGCCAGGACCACGAAAAGCAGAGAAAACAGGTTCCGGAAGTACCGCGCAAATTTTTCCAGTCTTCTCATAACAGCTTATACCCCAATCCTCTCACGGTCACGAGATGCTCCGGTTTCGACGGCTCCCTCTCCAATTTCTCCCGAAGCCTCCTGATATGTACCATAAGGGAGTTCTCCAGCCCGTAGCTTCCGTCCGGCCAGAGCGTGTCGCACAGCCGGTCGATGGACACGATCTTGCCCCGATTGTCGCAGAGCTTTTTTAAAAGGGCGTACTCCTTCGCCGTCAGCATATGACTGACCCCCGGGGTGGTGACGGTGCCGGCCTCCCAATCCACCTGCGCCTCCCCGATATAGGTGATCCGCTCCGCGTCCGCAATGTGATAGACCCTTCTCAGCACCGCCCTCACCCGAAGGAGCAGCTCCTCCGGCAAAAAGGGCTTCGTGATATAATCGTCCGCCCCCAGGCCCAGACCGCGCAGCCTGGCGTGGTCCTCGTCCCTCGCCGACAAAAAAATAACAGGCGTATCACACTTTTGTTCCCTGCGCAGACGTTCCAGCAGCGTGAAACCGTCCCCGTCCGGAAGCATAACATCCAATAATAACAAGTGATATTCATTCCTTTGCAGGAAATGAAACGTCTCTGCGCAGCCTGCGGAGATATCGGTCTGCAGATAGCCCTCCTTCCGCAGCAGTTCCTGCACCATCCGCGCCAGGGCCGCCTCGTCCTCCACGATCAGGATCCTGCTCTCCAACAGATTCATGCCGGACTCCTCCTCCCATACCCATACCAACACCAACACCAACACCAACAGGATACCACAAATCTCTCCCCAAAAAAATCTTTTCCCGCAAATGTAAGGTAAATGTAAGCCGTCCTTCATCCGTCTGTAAGAGCCGGACATTACCATGAATCCTGCACGGACGGGTGCTTTTATAATAACAAGTGTTATAAGAATGGAGGTTTCCGGTGCAGACCTACCTTCTGGTGCGGACCAGCACCTGGTTTACCGGCCGGAAATACCGATTCAGATAGGCGCCCACCAGGACTATGTACATACAGAAATACATCCACAGCATCACGATCACGATCAGAGAAAGGCTGCCGTACATGCTGTAGGAGCCGGAATTTTCCACGTACAGGGAAAACCCCCAGGAAAATCCGCTCCACCCCACGGACGAAAAGAGCGCCCCGGGAAGCTGCTCCCGAAAGCGCAGCTTGGTGCTCGGCACAAACGCGTAGATGGCCGTGAATGCCAGCGTCAGAACGATCCACCCGAGAAGGAAGCGAAACCGCATCACGACCAGGACCACCAGCTGCAGCGTGGGGAATCGGTTCAGAGCCACATCCACCAGCTTGTTGCCGAACACCATGACGAAGAGAGAGATGATCACGGCGACCAGCATTAACAGCGTATAGACGGAGGAGGTGAGGCGGACCACAAAATAGTTTCTCCTCTCCTCCATTCCATTGATGGCGTTGAGTCCCTGGATCAGCGCCATCACGCCTTTTCCCGCCGTCCACAGCGTGGCGATGATCGCGATGGACAAAATACCGGCGGACTTGTCATACACCTCCGAGATCATGGTCTGCGCCAGAGGATTCATCACCTCCGGAACGACCTCCGCCACCGCCGTCATCAGGTTCTCCTCCGTCAAAGGCGTGTACGGGATGACCGTACAGATCACCATCAGCATGGGGACCAGTGACAGAAAGATAAAAAAAGCCATGCTCGCCGCAAAGGCATTGATATTCTGCCTTCTGAGCTGAAGCGAAAAATCATTCAATATTAAATAACACTTATGAAACATTGATCCACCCTCAATCCGTCGTCACTTCTCTGGCGCTGCACCCGTCGAAGAAAAATGTGAGGATCTCGTCGGAGGAAAGCCCCGCCTTCGCCATATCCTTGGCCCCGTTCTGACTCATTCCCACACCATGTCCGTAGCCGCCGCCCGTCAAAGTATATCCTACCACGTTTTCCCCGTCCCTGACAACAGAAATCACAAAGAAACCGCTGGGAAGGATGCTCGGGGAATCCACCTTGCTCTTGTCCTGGCGCACCACCTGGCTCACCCCGTCGTTCAACACATAACGTATGTTATGTTCCGATATCACCTTGTAGGTGCCGCCGTCCGTCACAAGGATCAGCTCATCGCAGACGCCCCCCGCACCGCGGGATTCTATGTAGATATCCTTCACCTTCTGAAATTCTTGGATCTCCATGCTGACGTACTCCCCGTTTTTCAGGGTGAGCACCAGGCGGCTGTTGGCCTGATGGCGGCTCTTGAGCGTCTCATACAGATGCTCTACGTCCAGCTTCTCGGACTGATAGGACCACCGATACCAGCTCTCCGCCGCCTCGTAGGCCGTCTCGTCCCTCGTCTGGATAAACTCTGAAAATGCCTCCTCCTGCCGCAGGGCTTCCCCCAGATCGTCCCCGCCGCCATTCTCCCCGTCCGCGCCCGCGGGAGAGATCTCCTTCGCCTTCAGATAGGTCAGCGAGGGCGCCTCCGCCGTCTTCCAGATATTGGCATCCGTCCCCATCCCGCAGGAGGTGGAGTAATAATAGGCGCCCGCCAGGTTCCCCTCCGCGGTGAAGAGAAGCTGCCCGTAGCTCTCCCGAACCGCCGCGGTGGTGCTCGCCTGCTCCAAGATATTGTTGTACACCTGATAGGAGGTGCTGTCGTCCACATGGGCCCCGTACTGGGGATATCCCGCCTTCCTCATGTGCCCGTAAGCGTAGGTCCTGGCACAGACCGCCTGCGCCTTCAGCGCCTCCGCCGGATAACTCGCCGGCATCTCGCTGGGCACCACACAGTACAGATACTCCTCCAGCGGCAGCTCGTTGACCGCCACGATCCCGTCCTCCGTCAGCTCCAGCTCAAAATGTCCCCTGTAGGAGGGCGTCCCCTGACTCCGGCTCACATTGCACAGCGTGACACGCCCTGTCAAAACATCAGGTGTTATAATGACCCTTCCGTCAGCAAGACAGGCGCTTTCCTGATTTATAGTGACCTCCTCGCCCGCCGCATATTGCTCTATGACAGGCGCATCGTAAGGACCGTACCGGAGGGTGAATCCGGTGTCAGAGGTGAGGACCAGCTCCTGATGGCAGAGCCCCACATAGTCGGATCCCTTGATCAGCACGCGGATATACTCCATCGCCTCCTCTCTGGCAATCAGGATGCCGCAGACCTTCCCATCCTCCATCACCAGATCGGCAAAATTATAGCCGAAGGCCAGATCCTTCACGGTGCACATCTCCAGCGTGTTGTAGATGCGGTACGCCTGGTAGTCGTCGGAAAACATAAGGCGACCATAGCCCTCCACCTCCACGCCGGAGGCGTCCGCACTCAAGATCTTGCCGTTGATCTTCTCCGACTTGACCCGAACGGCCGTCACCATGCCGTCTGTCAGCTCCACATCCGCGAGCTGTTCCTGAAGCCCCTGATACCAGCCGGACTCCTCCGTGGAATCCGCCTCGTGTCCCGCAAGAAAATCCGGAGCGAAACGATAGCCCCTCACCTCCCCGTTCTGATAAAATTTCAGGTGTTCTTCATCCGCCTCCATGATCCAGACATTTGCGGCCTCCTCGATCACAGGCACACGCTCTATGGGCGCCGAGGGCTCCTCTCTATGTAACAAAAACGAAGCGATCCTTCCGAGCAGAAGAATCAAAAGAAGCAAAAGCCCCAGGATGCAGAGAAACGCCTTCATCTGCATCCGCTGGGATTTATTCAGGGAAAATCGTTTTCTGTTCAATTTTTTTACCTCGCAGAAGACAGCTTAAAAGAGCAGCCCCGTGGGACTGCTCCTCATCTTTTGTTTACACCCGAAATGCCGCCTTCTGTCTTTTGACTCCTAGCTATGCTAGGTGGGTGACCGCAACCGCACTTTTGCCTTCCCTTCCAATCCTCTCGCGAGTGAGGGCTTGACAGCCATGCGGCAATATAGGAATCCCTTTTAAAGTAATGTAGGTTCAAAAACAACAGAAGTTATCGCACATTTCAGGTTACTATTATTATATCGGATTCCCCGAGGATTTACAACAGAAAAAAATCCCAAAAGAAAAGCGGAAATCCGCTCTCCTTGCGAATTTCCGCCGTCATTTTTTATGCAAACCGCATCGTCTGCTCTCTTATGCCTGAGGACCTGCGGCAACCAGAGCCTTGCCTGCGTCGTTGCCCTCGTACTTTGCAAAGTTCTTAACAAATCTCTGAGCCAGATCCTTTGCCTTGGTCTCCCACTCGGAAGCGTCCGCATAGGTGTTGCGGGGATCCAGAATGTTGGTGTCCACGCCGGGAAGCTCCGTAGGAACCTCGAAGTTAAAGTGAGGGATCTTCTTGGTGGCAGCCTTCTCGATGTCGCCGTTTAAGATAGCGTCGATGATGCCGCGGGTATCCTTGATGGAGATACGCTTTCCGGTGCCGTTCCATCCGGTGTTTACCAGATACGCCTTCGCGCCGTTCTGCTCCATCTTCTTCACCAGCTCCTCCGCATACTTGGTGGGATGCAGCTCCAAAAATGCCTGGCCAAAGCAAGCGGAGAAGGTCGGGGTAGGCTCGGTGATACCGCGCTCCGTACCGGCCAGCTTTGCAGTGAAGCCGGACAGGAAGTAGTACTGGGTCTGCTCCGGCGTCAGGATGGACACGGGAGGCAGTACTCCAAATGCGTCTGCGGACAAAAAGATCACGTTTTTAGCGGCGGGCGCTGCGGAAACCGGACGCACGATCTTCTCGATGTGGTCGATAGGATAAGATACGCGGGTGTTCTCCGTCACGCTCTTGTCGTCAAAGTCGATCTTGCCGTTTGCGTCCAGCGTTACGTTCTCCAGAAGCGCGTTGCGCTTGATGGCGTTGTAGATGTCGGGCTCGGAATCCTTGTCAAGGTTGATAACCTTCGCATAGCATCCGCCCTCAAAGTTAAACACGCCCTTGTCGTCCCAGCCGTGCTCGTCATCGCCGATCAGAAGACGCTTGGGATCGGTGGAGAGGGTGGTCTTGCCGGTGCCGGACAGACCGAAGAAAATAGCGGTGTTCTCGCCGTTCATATCGGTGTTTGCGGAGCAGTGCATGGAAGCGATGCCCTTCAGAGGCAGGTAGTAGTTCATCATGGAGAACATACCTTTCTTCATCTCTCCGCCGTACCAGGTGTTGATGATCACCTGCTCGCGGCTGGAGATATTGAAGGCAACGCAGGTCTCGGAATTTAACCCAAGCTCCTTGAAATTCTCAACCTTTGCCTTGGAAGCGTTGTATACGACGAAGTCAGGCTCGAAGCCCTTCAGCTCCTCCTCAGAGGGCTGGATAAACATATTCTTGATGAAGTGAGCCTGCCATGCGACCTCCACGATGAAACGAACCGCCATGCGGGTGTCCTTGTTGGCACCGCAGAATGCGTCCACGACAAAGAGTCTCTTGTTGGACAGCTCCTTCTGAGCGATCTCCTTGACCACTGCCCAGGTCTGCTCCGTCATGGGATGGTTGTCGTTCTTATACTCATCGGAAGTCCACCAGACAGTGTCCTTGGAGTTCTGATCCATAACGATATACTTATCTTTGGGGGAACGGCCTGTGTAGATACCGGTCATTACGTTTACCGCGCCCAGCTCGCTCACCTGGCCCTTCTCGTAGCCCTCAAGATCGGACTTGGTCTCCTCTTCAAACAACAACTCATAGGAAGGGTTGTACACGATTTCCGTAGTGCCGGTGATGCCATACTTGCTCAAATTGATCTCTGCCATGTCGCATTTTACCTCTTTTCTTCAATATTTATTGTTAAGTAGATTTCACATCTTCTGTATTATCTCAAAACTGCCGTCAAAAGTCAATAATCGGCATCAAAAAACCTGGACAGTTCATAAAGATTTTACATTTCAACCTCCCCGTCGAGGGAGCCGGTCTCTGCCCGAAGCCACGCCCTCTCCTCCTCGCTTAAGTAAGGAGACAGCTTTTCGTACACCTTTCTCTGGTAGGCCGCCAAAGCTTTGCGGTCTTCCTCCGGCAGGATCTTTTCGTCGATGGCGTCCGAATCAAAGGGCACCCACGTCAGATTTTCAAAGCGCATAAACTGGCCGTACTCGTTTTGGACATCCCGCTTCGCCACCATCACGTTCTCCAGACGGATGCCGTATTTCCCCTCCAGGTAGACGCCCGGCTCGTTGGTGATATCCATCCCCTCCTCGATCACCGCCTCCTGCTGTTCCCGGGCAAAACGCCAGCGGATGCTCTGGGGCCCCTCGTGCACATTTAGGATGTAGCCCACGCCGTGTCCGGTACCGCACTTATAGTCAAGCCCCAGGTTCCAAAAGGGCTGGCGCGCCAGAATATCCAGATTCCTGCCGGTGCAGCCGTAGAGGAACCTGGCCCCCGCAAGCCTCAGATTGGCGATGGCCGTCAGCGTATAGTGATATTTCTCCCCCTCCGACAGCGGCCCCAGCGCGATCGTGCGCGTCACGTCCGTGGTCCCCCCCAGATACTGCCCTCCGGAATCCACGAGAAGCATCCCCTCCGGCTTCAGCACGGCGCAGCTTTCGGGATCGGCCTCGTAGTGCATCATAGCCGCGTTCTCCCCATATGCCGCGATCGTGGGGAAGGACAGATCCAGAAACTCCGGTATTTCGCGCCGCAGCTTTTCCAAATGCTCCGCCGCGGTGACCTCCGTGATCTCCTCCTTCCCCACGCGGTTTTTCAGCCAGTAGATAAACCTGGTGACCGCCACGCTGTCCTTTAAGTAGATTTCCTCCATATGGGAGAGCTCCACCGGATTCTTGACCGCCTTCAAAAGCTCCGTGGGATTTCTTCCCTCCACGATCTGCCTCCCCTCCGAGAGCAGCCGAAACAGCCCATAGCTGCACTGGAAAGGATCCACAAACACCCTTTCCTCCCCGGGAAGCTTCTTTAAATAACCGGCCACATCCGCATAGGGCCTGATCTCAATATTATGCTTTACAAAATATTTCTCCGCCTCTATATCCAGCGCTCTCCCCTGAAGGAAAAGCACCTGCCGCTCCCTGGTGATGTAACCGTAGGACATCGCCACCGGATTGCAGGCCACATCGCAGCCACGGATGTTGAAAAGCCACATCAGATCGTCCAGCTTTGTGAGAAATAAGCTGTCCGCGCCTGCATCCTGAAGCCTGCTTCTGACCTGCGCAAGCTTTTCCTCCACGCTCATCCCCGTGATCCTCTCGGAAAGCACCGTGATCCTGCCCGCGGGAAACGCAGGGCGCTCCTCCCAGATCTCCTCCGCCAGATCCCGCTCACAGAAAATGCGCACCCGCCTGTCCGAGAGCGCCTTCTCCAGCCTGCGGCCCTCCTTCGCGGTGAGCACTCTCCCGTCAAACCCCAGGACCTGGCCCTCGGTCATATGCTCCCGCAAAAACTCCTCCACGGTGGGGACCCCTTCCTCCTGCATCCGAAACAGCTCGACAGACGTGCCGGCAAGCTCCCGCCCGGCCTGAATGAAATATCTGCCGTCCGTCCAGAGTCCGGCGCCCTCCCGCCACACAAGGAGCGTGCCGTTTGAGCCCGTAAAATTGCAGAAATATTCCCTCACCTTAAAATAATCGCTCACATACTCGGAATTATGAAAATCCGCCGTGGGGATCATATAAAAATCGATCCTCCGCCTTGCCATCTCCCCGCGAAGCCTCGCAAGCCTCTCCAAAATCACCTGATTTTCCATTCTGCTCCTCTTTTCCGCCGTCCTTTTTGCCCGCGCCAGGGCGCGCCCTGTCAGACGGGATCCTCTCCTCCGGCCACAAGCCCCACCGCCCTGGAGGTGCCGACCCGGTCGCACCCAAGCGCAAGGAATCTCTCAAGATCCTCCAGCGTGGACACGCCGCCCGCCGCCTTGATCTTCACATCGGGGCCGATATGGGCGCGGAAAAGCTCCACATCCTCTACCGTAGCCCCATTCGTCCCGAAGCCGGTGGATGTCTTAATATAGTCCGCACCCGCGTTCGTCACCGTCCGGCACAGGGCGATCTTCTCCTCCCTGGTCAGGTAGCAGGTCTCCACGATCACCTTTAAAATATGATCCCCGCACGCCTCTTTCAGGGTGCGGATCTCCTCCTCCACCCGGTCAAGCCGTCCGTTTTTCACATCGCCGATGTTGATCACCATATCGATCTCGCTGCAGCCGTCCGCAAGCGCCTGCTCCACCTCCGCCACCTTGGCGGCGGTCACGCTGTAGCCCAGGGGGAAGCCCACCACGGTACAGATGTTGACCTGGTCTCCGTAGGTGTCGTGGATCCTCCTGACGTATGACGGCGGCACACAGACGCTGGCCGTTTGATACCGGATGGCCTCCTCGCAGAGCTTTTTGATATCCTCCCAGGTGGCGAACGCCTTGAGCTGGGTGTGATCTACCTTACACAGCATTTCCTGTTTTGTCATCTTCCTCTCCCTTCCGGAATGTTTTATGCGGCGGGAGCAGGCCTCCTTTACCGCACAGAAAGGGAGCCTCTGTCCGACTCCCTTTCCCCTTTCCCGATTCCGCTCTTTTTTCTTTTGACAGATATCTTTCCACAGGGCATTTCCTCCCGTTACCGGATTCCCAGGAAATCTCTGACCACATCCTTCATCCCGCTCACCTCGCACTGATGATCGTGCACCACCGGCGCGGTCCGGATCTCCTCGATCGCCCTGGGCACCTTCACATTGGCGATGGCCGACAGCTCATCCACCAGGGCAAAGTCCTCCATAGCGTCGTACTTTGCCGCATCGATGGCATTCATCACGCTCCTGGTAAACTTGAAGGGGCTGGCCGTGGACGCGATCACCGTCGTCTTTAAGTCCCCCGTCTCTTTTCTGTATTTCTGATACACGGCGGACGCCACCGCGGTGTGCGTATCCAACACATAGCCGCACGCCCGATAAAGTCTCGCGATCTCCGCCGCCGTCTCCTGCTCGCTGGCAAAATTGCCGTAGAAATCCGCAAGCTTCTCCCGCATCGCCCCGTCGATCTCGTACCTTCCCTCGGTGCCCAGCGCCTCCATCAGCTCCCTGTTTTTGTCCGCGCTGCCGCCGGCGATCCCATAGATCAGACGCTCCAGGTTGCTGGAGATCAAAATATCCATGGAGGGGGATGTGGTCAGGACAAACTCGCGGTTTTTGTCGTAGACGCCCGTCCGGAAGAAGTCATACAGCACCTTGTTTTCATTGGAGGCACAGATCAGCCGGTCGATGGGAAGCCCCATGTTCTTGGCATAGAACGCCGCCAGGATATTGCCGAAGTTGCCCGTGGGCACCACCACGTTGATCTTCTCGCCGTCCTCGATCCTGCCCTCCTTTAAAAGCTGCGCGTAGGCGTACACATAGTAGCAGATCTGCGGCACCAGCCTCCCGATATTGATGGAGTTGGCGGAGGAAAACTGGAAGCCCTTCCCGTCCAGCTCCCTTGCAAATTCCCGATCGGAAAAGATCCGCTTCACACCGGTCTGGGCATCGTCAAAGTTGCCGTGGATCCCCACCACAAGGGTGTTGTCCCCCTTCTGGGTCACCATCTGCTTCTCCTGGATGGGACTCACGCCGTCCTTGGGGTAAAAGACCACGATCCGCGTCCCCTTCACCCCCGCGAAGCCGGCCAGAGCCGCCTTTCCGGTGTCGCCGGAGGTGGCGGTCAGGATCACGATCTCATTCTCGATCTGGTTCTTGCGCGCGGAGGTGGTCAAAAGGTGCGGCAGAATGGACAGCGCCATATCCTTGAAGGCGATGGTGGAGCCGTGGAACAGCTCCAGATAATACACTCCCTGGGCCTCCACCAGCGGCGCGATCACCTCCGTGTCAAACTTCTCGTCGTAGGCCTTCCGGATACAGTCCGAGAGCTCCTCCTCCGAAAAATCCGTGAGGTACAGCTTCATCACCTCGTAGGCCACCTGCCTGTAGTCCATAGCGGACAGCTCCCTGAGACTCTTGTCCAGCGCCGGTATATGATCCGGCACAAAAAGGCCCCCGTCCTCCGACAGTCCCTTTAATATGGCCTGGGATGCCGTCACCGGCTTCCCCTTGCTCCTCGTACTGTTGTATAATACTTCCATCGGTATCCTCCATTCCCGCAGTCCACAGGCTCTTGTGTATCCCGCATCAAAAAATTCGTTCTTAGTATACTATACAATCAGGAAAAAAACAATCTTTTTAGCGCGACGACGTGTAAAATTCATGCCCTCCGTGCTGAAAAAGGTAGGTGAGATGCGTGTCGAACCACGACATCCTGGATCTGTCCGCATACCTTCTGGAGGCAAAATACAGCGCTCCCTCCGAGATATCCTCTCCTTTGAGCGCCCTCTGCACCGCCGCGACCGTCTCGTCGCTGACCGTCACCTTGTAGATCCGCCCGCTCCCCGCCGGAGAAAACTGATACTCCCCGTCCACCTCCTGGAAGACCACCTCCTCCACCGTGTCCGGAAACGACGGATCCTCCATCCGGTTAAGCACCACGTTGGCCACCAGAAGCTTCCCGTCCTCATCCTCGCTTCCCGCCTCCGCCTCCACGATACGGTAGAGCGCCTCCAGATCCCCATCGCTCAGATCATACAGGGTCTCTTTTTCCAGGACATGATATCCCACCACCCGCTGTCCGGACGCCGCCACGGCGGTGATCCCCAGCGTGCTCCCGGACTTGTCCGCCGTCAGCGCCTCATCCAGTTTTAACTCGCTCACCGGCGTCTTCATCGCCACCGCAATGCGGGCGGTCCGGATCTCCGACACACTGATATACCCGCACAAAAACAACATGTTTACAGCCACAAGACCGGCCAGCGCTCTCTTATACATTACTGCCATCATCCTCTTCTCCTGCTCATTGGGCTCTTGGAAGCATACGAGCCCGATATATTAAATGTATGAGGATGTCCCGCGAAATATTTCTAAATTGATAAACTTTTTTAAAAATGTTATACTGGCAAAAAAGAGAACTACGCATTTTCCGGACACCGGATCAGAACAGGGAGGAGACGCATATGAAGGGACCGACGACGGACGGGCATTATGAGGGTGTCTTTCCTGCCGTGAAAAAAAACGGGCAGGTCTATTATCGCGCGTCCCTGACCTACCGCCGAAAACACATCAGCCTTGGAAGCTTCCCCGACCCCGTGCAGGCGCACCTGGCCTATCGGGAGGGGACCCGCCTTCTCACCGACTCCTCCCTAACGCTGCTTAGCTATCACGAGGACTCCCCTCTCGCCTTTGAAAAATGGGTATGTCTCCTCAATTTTCGGGATAACGGGATCTATTTCGGAAACCCCATCTACATGGGCCAGCGGCTTTTCTATTACTACATGTCCCCCCGTCATATCCTGAAATTTGACCTGGACGACCTCTTTTACTACTCTTCCCACAAGATCATGCAAAGGGGCCGGCACTATTTTGTGGCGGACTACGGGATGCAGGTGCGCATCGCCTCCCGCTACGGCATTAAAAACTACGCGGTCTGCGGCGTGGACTACCGCTTTATCAACGGCGACAGCACGGACTTTCGCCGTGAGAACCTGGAAATCTTAAACACCTACCACGGCGTCCGCAGGATCCAGAAAAAAGGCCGGACGCTCTACACCGTCCGCATCCACATTCGGGGGAACTACACCGTCGGGACCTACGCCACGGAGCAGGAGGCGGCCATCGCCTACAACAAGGCAATCGATATCCTCCTCAAAAAAGGCGTGCAAAAAAAATATACCCCCAACTATGTCGAGGGTATTTCCGCCAGCCAATATGCGGAAATTTATTCCTCTCTGGAGATCTCCCCAAAGCTGATCCACTTCCGCATATCGGAATCGTAAGCTGTTTTATTTTTCCGAGTAGTCGATAAAGCTGATATTCAGGCTCGCATATCCGGAAATTCCGTCGATGACGGCGTCGTCCTTGTACTGCCACATGGAGAAGCGGTACGGATAGTCGGGAATGTCCGCCATCTGGGACAGCCACACGTCATACGCCGTCAGCTTTGACATATCCACCTCCTTGATCAGCCATTCCTTATCCCCGTAGAGCATACTCATGTAGCCGGCACTTTCCACCGTGTCCATAAACGCCTTTGCGATGGAGGTCTTTTCCGCCTTGCTCAGGCCGTCGATCCTGGCGGTGTCGTTGACGACAAACTCCATGTCGAAAGCGATCGGATAATCCACCTGATAATCCCCGATGTTTTCCAACACCATGTTCGCCTCCTCCACGGCCTCCTCCTCCGAGACCGCCTGGGAGGAAAAATACAGCCCGATCCTAAGGCCCGCATCGCTGGCTCTCTTGATGTTGTCATAAAAGTATTCGTCCAGAACCAGCTGGCCGGTGCCGTACCCTCTGGCCCCCACGCGGATCATGACAAAGTCGATCCCCGCCTTCTTCAGCTTTACAAAATCCACATAGTCCTGATACTTGGAGATATCCACCCCCACATAGGACACCTGCTTTCCGTCCACATAATATTTCATCAGATCGGACTGGCACACCAGCTTGGTGAAATCGTACTCGTTCTTGGGCAGATACGGGCTGATCAGGACCCACTCCTCCTTGCCGTCCGCATAGGTCACCAGCGTGTGCTTTCCGTCCGTGGAGGGATCGCTGGGCGCGGAAGACTCCCTGGGCGCCTCTAAGGACTGCTTTCCCTCGGAGGCTTCCGTACCGGTCTCCGTCGGGACATTCGCGGGATATTTGTCCCAGAAATCCAGATCCTCCGGACGCAGCGCCCCCGACGACGCCGTATGCTCCCCCGCCCCGCTGCCGGACAGGGAGGCGATATCATCCTCCACCACCGACGTCTGCGGCGTGGAAGCGACGGGCGCCTTCTCCTCCCGATCGTTCATCAACAGGACCACCACGAGGATCGCTCCCACAAACAGAGTCACCGCCACGACAGCGGAGACAAGTGTGGGCGTGATGCCCGGGCGCTCTTCATAATCCTCCGGTAAACGCACTTACATTCCTCCTTACGCTCTGACAATCGCTTTTCTGGGGCATTTCTCCTCACAGGCGCCGCAGCCCACACACTTCCTGGGATCGATCACCGCATGGAAATCCACGATCTCCACCGCCTTCTGGGGACAGGTCCTTGCGCAGATCCCACAGCCGATGCACCCTGTCTGACACGCTTTCATCGTCACAGGCCCCTTGTCGGTGGAGCTGCACGCCACCGCCTGCTTCGCCCCGCAAGGGATCAGGGAGATTAAGTGCTTGGGACAGACCTCCACACATTTCCCGCACGCCATGCACTTCTCCTTATCCACCTTCGCCACGCCGTTCACCACCGCGATAGCGCCGAAGGGACACTCCCTCGCGCAGGTGCCGAACCCGAGGCAGCCGCTGTTGCAGGACTTGGGCCCACCGTTTGGCACAAACTCCATTATCCGGCAGTCCTTCACCCCATAGTATTCATAGTCCGATCCGGCCCGGTCACAGTCTCCCTGACAGTGCACAAAGGCCGTCTTTTTCTCCGAGGTCTCTACGGCGACTCCCATAATCTGCGCGATTTTGTTTCCCACAGGGTCGCCGCCCACAGGACAGGCGTTCGCCGGCGCCTCCCCCTTCGCGATGGCCGCCGCCAGGCCGGAACAGCCGGCATAGCCGCAGCCGCCGCAGTTGTTGCCCGGAAGCGCCGCCAAGACAGCCGCCTCCCTCTCGTCCGTCTCCACCTTGAACCGGATCCCCGCCACGCCCAAAAAGATTCCCACAAATATGCCGACGATCCCCACCACGGCCGCAGCCGTGACGATTCCTGTTATACTCATAGACAAGCTCCCTCCTACAAAAGTCCCGAAAAGCCGCTGAACGCAATGGCCATCAGTCCCGCCGTCAGCAGTACCATCGGCATCCCCCGAAAGGACGCGGGTATGTCGTTATATTCCATTTTCTCGCGCAGGCCCGCCAGGATCACGATGGCGATGGTAAAGCCAAGCGCCGTGGCAAACCCGTTCACCACTCCCGCAAGGATCCCATACTCCTCCTGCACGTTGGTGAGCGCAACGCCCAGCACCGCGCAGTTGGTGGTGATCAGGGGCAGATACACCCCGAGCGCCTCGTAGAGCGAGGGGATCGCCTTCTTCAAAAACATTTCCACAAACTGCACCAGCGCCGCTATCACCAGGATAAAGACAATGGTGTCCAGGTATTCCAGCCCCAGCCTTACCAGAAGAAACCGGTGCAGTACGCCGGCCACCGCACTCGCCAGCGTGATGACAAAGATCACCGCCGTGCCCATTCCGGCGGCCGTCTTTACCCGTTTGGACACGCCCAGAAACGGGCACAGCCCCAGAAACTGGCTTAAGACCACGTTGCTGACCAGAGAGGAACCCACGAGCAAAAGCAATAATTCTCTCACGTTCTCCATTTAGCTACCCTCCTTATCCAAATCCGCGACCGGCACATCCGCCCCCGTATCGTAGAACCTCCTGCCGCAGCCGGTGTCGGGACAGTTCAGACAGTCCTCGCTGCAGCCGGACTGCAGCCTGCTGTAGTCTTTTCCCTTCTTGGCGCCCCGAATCTTTATGTAATTCTGGACCGCCGTCAGCGCAGCCAGCACAAGGAACGCTCCCGGCGCCATACCGAAAATGTTGATCGTGACATAGGAGTCCGGCATCACGGCGTACCCAAAGACACTCCCCTGGGCCAAAAGCTCGCGCACCGCCCCGATACAGGTGAGGGCCAGGGTAAAGCCAAGCCCCATGCCGATCCCGTCAAACAGCGAGGGGATGGGGGGATTGCCATAGGCATAACTCTCCGCCCGCCCCAGGATGATACAGTTCACCACGATCAGAGGAATGTACACGCCCAGCGCCTTGTTCAGGGAGGGCACATACGCCTCCATGAGAAGCTGTATCACCGTCACAAAGGAAGCGATGATCACAATAAACGCCGGTATGCGGATGCGGTTCGGTATCACCCCCCGCAGGAGGGATATGAGGAGATTGCTCAGCGCCAGCACCGCCATCGTCGCAAGCCCCATTCCCAGCCCGTTGACCGCATAGGTGGTGACCGCCAGCGTGGGACACATCCCCAGCGTCAGCACGAACGTGGGATTTTCCCGAATCACTCCGTTGTAAAGTCTCTCCGCAGCCTTATTCATCGCCGTCACCTCCCATCACCGCGGCCGCCTGGGGCCAGTTGTCATTCAGGTATCGGGCCGTGCGGACGGCGCCGTTCACCGCGTCCACGACGGCGGCGGTGGTGACCGTGGCCCCCGTGATGGCATCCACCTCATTGTCCGCTGCCGCGCCACCCTTTACATAGACGAAGCTCTCCACATTTCTGTCGGCAAACTGAGGCGTCAGCACCTCCGGCGCCTTCATTCCCAGCCCCGCCGTCTCCGACAGCTCCAGGATGGACACGCCCTTCACGGTGCCGTCACAGGAGACGCCCACATACAGCACGATATCTCCGCCGTAACCGTTTCCCGACGTCGCCTCCACCACAAAACCGCAGGTCGTCTCCCCGTCCGTCACCGTGTACACCTCCCCGACGGTCACACCCTGTGCCGCCAGCTCTGCCGCGAGCGTCTCGTCCGGCAGATACTCCGTGGGGCGAAACGCCAGGCCGTTTGCGGAAGACGCGGGAAACGCCGCCTCGCACGCCTCTCGGATCGCCTTCTCCTCCTGCAGGCGGATGGGTTCCTTGGTCAGCTCATATACAAATCCCAGCATCACTCCGGTAATCAGCGTGATCGCCAAAAGAATACCGGTTTCTTTTATCATTACCCGAATGTCACCCTTCTTTTCCATGCTTCCTCTCATTCCGCCGCACTAGCGGCTCTTTCCCTGTCTCCGGTATCCGAAGGGAGTCGGCCTGCTCACCCTCTCGATAAGCGGCACCAAAAGGTTGCCCAAAAGGATGGCGTAGGAGACGCCCTCCGCGCCTCTCCCCCAAAAGCGGAACACTCCCGTCAGGATCCCCAGAAAAATCCCATAGATATACTGGCCCTTTGCGGTGATCGGCCTGGTCACATAGTCGGTCGCCATAAAGAAGGCCCCCAGCATCAGACCGCCTCCGGCCAGCTGCGCCGACAGGTACGCCGGATCAAAGCCGCGCCCTCCAAACAGGGCCGCAAAGAGAAGAAATGTCACAAGATAGCTCCCCGGCACACGCAGGTCGATAATGCCGAGCAAAAGCAAAAAACACGCTCCGATCAGGATCGCAATCATGGAGGTCTCGCCGATGGTTCCCGCCGTTCGGCCGACGATCATGTCCATGACGTTCACGCTCTCTCCCGCCTTCAGCGCCGCCAGAGGCGTCGCCCCCGTGAACGTGTCGTATGTAAAGTCCGTCATCTGTCCCGTAAAGGAGATCAGAAGAAAGCACCTGGCGGCCAGCGCCGGATTCATAAAATTCTGCCCCAGCCCGCCGAAGAGCTGTTTGACCACCAAAATGGCAAACACGCCGCCCAGCGCCGCCATCCACAAAGGGATGCCCACCGGCAGGTTCAGGGCGAGCAAAAGTCCCGTCACCACCGCGGACAGATCCGTGACCGTAACCTTCTTTTTGTAAATTCCAAACAGCGCCTCCGTGATCACCGTGCTGGCTATGGTCACCAGAATCACTACGGCCGCCCTCGGCCCAAAATGATAGATGCCGTAGCCGGCAGCCGGCAGGAGGGCGATGATCACCGCCAGCATAATCCCGCTTACGGTCAGCCTTGAGCGGATATGCGGATTTGACGATACCTTGAACTGTTCCCTCATCCCTTGGCCTCCTGCTTCTTTTTCTTCTTGGCAAGCTGTATCTTGCGCATGGATTTGATCTGTTGTGTCAGCGGCCTTTTGGCGGGGCAGATAAAGCTGCAGCAGCCGCACTCGCAGCACTCCATGCCGTAGTTGGCCAAAAAGGCCTCCTCGTCAAAGTGCTCCGCGTAGTCCGCCAGCCTGCTGGGGACCACCCTCCCCGGGCAGACCTCCACACACCGACCGCAGTTGATACAGGGGCCAGGCTCCGTCCGCGCCGCCTCGTCCTCCGCAAAGGCGAGGAGCGCCGTGGAGGTCTTGGTGGTCGGCACATCCAGCCCAAACATGGCAATTCCCATCATCGGCCCCCCGCAGATGATCTTTTCCGGAGGCACCCGAAATCCGCCCGCCGCCTCCACCAGCTCACGATAGCTGGTGCCGATGCGCACGCGGAAATTCTGGGGCTCGCTCACCGCATCCCCCGTCACTGTGACGATGCGCTCCATGAGGGGCAGCCCCTCCGCCACCGCCCGATAAACGGCCACCACCGTGTCCACGTTGTTCACCACACAGCCCGCGTCCGCAGGCAGCATGGATGAGTTGATTTTGCGTCCGGTGGCGGCATAGATCAGCTGCCGCTCCGCCCCCTGGGGGTATTTGGTCTTCAGGGGCTTCACGCGGATGCGCTTCTCCTCCCTGACCATTCTCCGAAGCAGCTCCACACAGTCCGGCTTATTGTCCTCCACCGCCAGGATCCCCTGGGCGTTGTCAAAGAGCCGCAACAGAATTTTCAGCCCGCCGATCAGCTTCTCCGGCTCCTCCAGCATCCTTCGGTAGTCGGAGGTCAGATAGGGCTCGCACTCCGCGCAGTTGACGATCACATAGTCGATTTTTTCCGGCGCCTTCGGCGAGAGCTTCACATGGGTCGGAAATCCCGCTCCGCCCATTCCCACGATACCGGCCTCCCGGATCACGGCAAGGATCTCCTCCCTGGTCATCTCCTCCATAGGTCCGGCCGGCGTATGCGGCGCCTCCTCATACTTTCCGTCATTCTCCACGACCACGCTGGACACCAGATCGCCCGACACCACTCTGCGGGGCTCCACCGCCTTCACCGTGCCGGACACGGAGGCATGGATCGGCGCGGACACAAATCCTCCGCTCTCCGCGATCTTCTGCCCTGCAAGGACTCTGTCGCCCTTCTCCACGATCGCCTTCGCGGGGGCTCCGATATGCTGTGAAAGAGGGTACACCAGCTCCGAAGCCGGCAGGATATCCCGTATCGGCTTGTCCTTTGACAGATCCTTGCCGTCGTAGGGATGGATTCCTCCCACAAATGTAAACTTTGCCATACCCTTCCATTCCTTTCCGATACCTGTTATCTTAAGTTTAATATACTATTTTTTTTTGCAAAATACTACTGTAATTTCTAAATTTATGCTATGATATTATTGGTATCAATGTAGACGTGAGGCAATACATGCCCGGAAGCGAGGAACAACTATGAGAATTTCGGAAGAGACACTGGAACAGTTCTCCATATCCTATCCCCTGGAAAAAATAGCCCCTCTGGAGCAGATATTATTTCTTGACATAGAGACCACGGGCTTCACCGCCAAATCCTCCTATCTCTACCTGATCGGCTGCGCCTATTACCGGAACCGAAAATGGCGCACGATCCAGTGGATG
The DNA here is from genome assembly GCA_947631615.1 of uncultured Acetatifactor sp. Taxonomy (GTDB): domain Bacteria; phylum Bacillota; class Clostridia; order Lachnospirales; family Lachnospiraceae; genus Acetatifactor. The sequence goes on along the minus strand of CANRLX010000007.1, from coordinate 49,916 downwards.
GCGGAAAATTTCAACGAGGAGGCCGCTCTCCTCAAGGCTTTCTTTCAATTTTCGGCCCCCTACGGGTATCTGATCCACTTTAACGGCAACAATTTTGACCTGCCCTTTCTCTCGCAAAAATGCAGGCAGTTTGATCTGCCCTACACCTTCGACCATCTGGAGGGCATCGATCTGTACAAGCGGGTCTCCCCCTACAAGTTTTTCCTCCGGCTTCCCAACTGCAAGCAGAAGACCCTGGAGCAGTTTCTGGGGATCAACCGCACCGACGTTTTCTCCGGCGGAGAGCTGATCGGCATATACCACGACTATCTGAAAATGCCCTCCGAATTTGCGGAGAAATCCCTCTTTCTCCACAATGCGGACGACCTGAAGGGAATGTTAGAGGTGCTTCCCATGCTGGCCTACTACGATATGTTCAACGACAACGTGCGTGCCAGAAAGGTCCAGGCAAACACCTATCGGGATTACAACGGCAACCGCCGCAAGGAGCTTTTGATCACCTTGACGCTGCCCACCGCTCTGCCCCAGCCCGTCTCCGCATCCGCCAACGGCTGCTATTTCCACGGGTCGGGCGATGAGGGGACCCTGAAGGTTCCCATCTACGAGGAGGAGCTGAAATATTTCTACTCCAACTACAAGGATTACTACTATCTCCCCGCGGAGGATATCGCCCTGCACAAATCCGTCGCTACCTTCGTGGACAAGGAGCATCGGGTGCAGGCTTCCGCCTCCAACTGCTACACCAGGAAATTCTCCCAGTATCTCCCCCAGTGGGAGTACCTCTTCGAGCCCTTCTTCAAGAGGGAATACAAGAGCCGGGAGCTGTTCTTCGAGCTCACCGACGAGATGAAGAGAAACCGCGCGGGCTTTACCGCCTACGCAAACCACATCCTGTCTGTGATCGTCACGACCTTCTAGGGGCACATACCTACAGCACGACAAAAAGGGACGGAAGCCAAATCCATAAGCCTCCGTCCTCTTATTTTATTTGCTTTTACTGAAATTTCTTTAGGAAAATCCTGTCCTTTTTCTTATTCTCCCTACGGTTTCTGATAGTAGAAGGAGTTTTTCCTCTCAAATCCCACATCCTTGTAGTTGATGATCTGCTCCGTGCTCCCGATAAAGAGGATGCCGCCTCCCATCAGGGAGCGGTTAAACTTGCGAAAGACCTCATCCTTCGCCTCCTCCGTAAAGTAAATCAGGACGTTTCGGCAGACGATCATATGGTAGTCCACGGGATATGTATCCTTTAAGAGATTGTGCTCCTTAAACTCTACCCGCGCCATAATCTCGTCCGCGATCTTGTACGAGGGCCCCACCTTGGTAAAGTACTTTTTCTTCAGATCCTCCGGCACAGAGGCAATGCTCTTTTCGGCATACAGCCCCAGCTTCGCCTTGGCGATCACCTGCTTATCCAGGTCGGTGGCCGTGATCTTGATCTGATTTAACGGCACGTGCCTAGACAACGCCATCACCAGAGAGTAGGGCTCGTCGCCCGTAGAGCAGGCCGCGCTCCATATCTTCAGGCTCTTGCCAAACTTCCCGATCAGCTCCGGAATAATCGTCTGGTCCATGATCTGCCATTGATCCGGATTGCGGTAAAACTCTGACACATTGATCGTAATATAATTGACAAACTCATCAAACTTTGCCTTGTCCGTCTTCAGCGCATTCACGTACTGATCATAGCCGACGATCTTGTGCTTGGTAATCAGGGTGTCGATACGGCGCTTCATCTGCTTCTCTTTGTAGGCGTTTAGGTCTATCGACGTGAGCGCCAATATTTCTTTCTTGAAGTACTCGTAATCATATGCCATGCTTGCTCACCATCCGCTGTTATTTTGTGGGCGTGTGGGCTTACTCCTCACTCTCCGCTGCGATCACGGCGTCAATATCGACGGAGACCACATCCTCGTCGGACTCCTCCTTCGCCTCCCTGGGCTCCGGAGCCGTCAAAGCCTTGATGCTCAAGGAGATCTTCCGCTCCTCCTCGTTGAAGTCCACCACCTTTGCGGTCACTTCCTCGCCGACGCTCAGCACATCGGAGGGCTTCTCAATATGCTCCTTGGCGATCTGGGATACGTGAAGAAGCGCGTCCACACCGGGCTCCAGCTCCACAAACGCGCCAAAGTCCGTCATTCTGGCAACCTTCCCCGTCACCACCGTGCCAACCGCATATTTGGAGGCCGCCTCCCTCCAGGGATTCTCCTCGTCAAACTTTAAGGAGAGGGCGATCTTATTGCCGTTTATCTCCTTGATCTGCACATTCAGCTTGTCTCCAACCTTAAAGACCTTCTTGGGATGCTCTACCCTGCCCCAGGACATCTCGGAGATGTGAAGCAGGCCGTCCGCGCCGCCCAGATCGATAAACGCGCCGAAATCGGTGACATTTTTGACAACGCCCTCCACGATGTCACCCTCTTTGATGCGCTCAAACAGCTCCTTCTGCAGCTCGGCTTTCTGAGCGGCAATCAGCTGTCTGCGGTCGCCGATGTATCTTCTTCTCTTGGGATTGTACTCGCTGATCACAAACTCGATCTCCTGGCCCGCATACTTGTTCAGATCCCTCTCGTAGGTGTCGGAGACAAGGCTTGCGGGAATAAAGATCCTGACCTCATCCACCACGACGCTCAGACCGCCGTCCAGCACCTGTGTCACAACGGCCTTCAGCACCTCTCTATTATTATATGCTTCCTCGATCCTCTTATTCCCTCGGTCCGCCGCAAGACGCTTGTAGGTGAGGAGCACCTGCCCCTCCCCGTCATTTACCTTCAGCACCTTCACCTCCATGGTGTCGCCGACCTTTGCCACGGTGGTCAGGTCAACGCCGGAGTCGTTGGTGTACTCGTTCCTAGTCAGAATACCGTCGGACTTATAGCCGATGTTAAGAATGATCTCTTCCGGTTTCACATCGATAACTGTGCCCTCTACTACCTCTCCTGTCCGTATTGTCTTTAATGATCCTTCCAACATTTGTTCAAAAGTTAACTCTGACATAGTTTTGAACCTCCTCGATTAATTTGTTTGGGGTGGAAGCCCCCGCAGTAATACCCACCAGTCGAACAGCTTTAGGTAGCTCTAAATGCAAGTCATCCAGTGTCTGTATAAAATAGGTGTTCGCACACTCCCGAACGCAGATATCGTATAGCTTCCTGGTGTTGGAACTGTGCTCACCTCCTATCACAATCATAACGTCAGCTTCCGCTGCAATGGCCTTCGCCGACCGCTGTCGTTCTTCTGTCGCATTACATATAGTATTTACAATAGTATCATTGTAACCTTTTTTCTGGAAAATTTCAACTATATCTTGAAATTTATTGTAGTTAAATGTCGTTTGAGAGACGACACACACATTTTCACCCTCGGGGAGAAAAAAACGCTCGGCCTCCTCCCTGGTTTCGATCACCGTCGCCGGTCCGCTGCACCAGCCCTTTATCCCCTCCACCTCTGGATGGCTGGGATCCCCAACGATGACCACGTGGCGCCCCTCCTCGCCCGCCTTCTCCACGATCCGGTGGATCTTCTTGACAAAGGGGCAGGTGGCGTCCACACATTCCAATCCCTTCTCCTTCAAAATCTCCTGGATCTCTCTGGGCACGCCGTGGGCCCGAATGACCACGGCAGGCAGGGGGCCGCCGTCCGGTCTCTCCTCCTCTGCCAGCCGCAGAAGCTCCCCCTTTCCCTCTATCACGCGCACGCCCTTCTTCTCCAGATCCCTCACGACTTCCCCGTTGTGAACGATAGGCCCATAGGTATAGATAGTTTTCCCCGTTTCCACCTGTTCATACACGGTGTCCACCGCGCGCTTTACGCCGAAGCAAAAGCCCGCGCACTCCGCCAGCCGCACTTCCATGACACACTCTCCGTTCCGGAGCGTTTCCGCGACGGGGCGCGGGAAATTCACAGCTATCATTTCCCGTCTGCCCGTCTGCCGTCAGTGGCTATTTGAGACGCTCCGACACAAACAGCCCCTTAAAAAATCAGCGCCTTGGCGTGATTATATAAGCTCCGCCTTACGATCTCTCAGACTGCCCGCAGATCTCCAGGATCCTTTCGATGACCTGCTCTGCGGTGAGATCCGAGCTGTCCACTGGCACGGCGTCCTTATCCTGTCTCAAAGGCGACGTCTCCCGGTGCATATCCCGATAGTCCCTGTCCTCTATGTCCGCCTGGATCTGCGCCAGATCGCAGCTTATGCCCTTCTCCGTCAGCTCGTCAAAACGCCTTTTTGCCCGCACCTTGCTGCTGGCGGTCAGATAGATCTTCACCTGGGCGTTCGGGAGCACGCAGGTTGCGATGTCCCGACCGTCCATGACACAGTCGCTCTTTGCCGCAAGCGCCTGCTGCAGCTCCACCAGCTTCTTCCTCACCGCCGGCTGGGCGCTGGTGACGGAGGCCATCCTGCCCACCTCCTCCGTCCTCAGAAAGGCGTTGACGTTCTCGCCGTTTAAGTACACTACCTGCTCTCCGTTTTCATAGCCGATCGTGATATCGGCTCCCTTACACTTTTCACTGATCGCCGCCGCGTCGTTTGGATCCACGCCCTCCCTTATCATAAAGAGCGCCATAGCGCGGTACATCGCCCCCGTGTCCACATAGATCAGATTCATCCGCCTGGCCACCGCCCTGGCGACAGTGCTCTTCCCCGCTCCGGCGGGGCCGTCGATTGCAACGTTATAACTCATAGTTTCTCCCTCCTGCGCCGGACAGATACCCGGTAGACCAGGCGATCTGCAGATTAAATCCTCCCGTCAGAGCGTCCACATCGAGCACCTCTCCCGCAAAATAAAGTCCCTTCACCAGCTTCGATTCCATGGTGGAGGGATCCACATCCCTGACCGAGACCCCTCCCTGCGTGACGATGGCCTCGGCAAAAGAGCGCGTCCCCGATACGGTCAGGGAAAACTCCTTGGTCAGCTCTAAAAGCCGCCTGCGCTCCTGCCTTGTCACCTCGTTCACCTGCCTGTCGGGGGCAATCCCCGAGCGCTCCACCATCACCGGTATCAGCTTCGCCGGAAACAGTCCCCCCAGCACATTCTTAAACCGCCGGTTTTTCTGCTCCTCAAAATCTCGGAGGATCCTTTTGTCCAGCTGCTCCGAGTCCAGGGCCGGCTTTAAGTCGATCAAAAGCTTCACATCATCGTTCTTGCGCCTGCCGTAAAAGCTGCTGGCGCTTAAGACCAAAGGGCCGCTCACCCCAAAGTGCGTAAACAGCATCTCGCCAAATCCCTGATAGAGCTCCTTTTTGCCGTTTACCATGCGCAGAGCGACATTTCTCAAAGACAGCCCCATCAGCTCTTTGCACCAGTTCTCCCGCACCGTCAGGGGCACCAGCGCCGGCCTGGGCGGCACGATCCTATGCCCCGTGCGCTCCGCGAACCGGTAGCCGTCCCCGGTGGATCCGGTGGAGGGATAGGACACCCCTCCGGTACAGACGATACAGCGGTCGCCCGTTATCCTCTCCCCGTTTTCCAAAAGCACGCCCGTACACCTTGCGCGGAGCCGTTTTCCCGCCGTTTCCTCCCATCCGCCGCAAAGGGGCTGCGTGATCAGCTCCTTTACCTCCGCCCCCAGGCGCACCTCCACGCCCCTTCGCTCCAGGGCCCTCCGCAGCGCGGCGATCACGTCCGAGGAGTGGTCCGATACCGGGAAAACCCGCCCGCCCCGCTCCGTCTTGAGGGGACATCCGGCCCCCTCTATCAGCTCCATGACCGACCGGTTGTCAAACCGGTCAAAGGCGCTGTAAAGAAATTTGGCGTTGGTGCACACATTGGCAAAAAGTTCCTCCTCCGCCGCGGCATTGGTCACATTGCAGCGCCCCTTGCCGGTGATAAAGAGCTTTTTTCCCAGCTTTTCATTTTTTTCCAACAAAAGGACCCGATTCCCCGCGTCCGCCGCGGCGACCGCCGCCATCATGCCCGCCGCGCCCGCGCCAATCACAAGTACTCTGCACATCTATCTCTTGTCATCCTGTTTTCTGAGTGAATAATTTAAGATGGGCTCATCGTTGATAAAGTCGATCTCGTCGTTTAAGTAGACCTGATAGTTGTTCCAGGCCTCCTCCAGCATCTCCAGATTCCTCTTCACATCCTGCGGGCACTTCAGACACAGCGCCACCACCAGGGCGTTGATCACGCTCAGAGGGGCGACCAGGGAGTCCACGATGGAAACCATGTCGCTCCTGGCAAAAAGGTTGCAGGAGGAATACAGATTCATGGGGGAATGAACGGTGTCCGTGATAGCGATCACCTTGGAGTTTCGGTCATTGGCAAACTCCATAGCCTTCAGGGTACGCATGGAGTACCTGGGAAAGCTGATGCCGATAAAACAGTCCTTTTCCCCGATGCGGATCATCTGCTCAAAGGTCTCCGTGACGCTGGTGGTCTTTAAAAGCACCACATTGCCCCGTATCATATTCAGATAAAAGTGAAGAAAGGCCGCCAGCGGTTCGTTGCTGCGCAGTCCCATGATGTAGATGGTCTCCGCCTCCAGAATGATATTTACCGCCGTCTCAAAGGCCGCCGAATCCAGATGGTGTATGGTGTGCTCCAGCTTCTCGATATCCGCCGTGATCACGGAGGTCAAAATCTCCGACTGGGTGCTCCTGCCATACTTGGCATCCATCTTCTGGATGTTGCTGAGCTTTCCCTGGACACATTCCTCCAGAGCCTTCTGAAATTCCGGATAGCCCGCGTAGCCCACCCCGGCGGCAAAACGAACCACCGTGGACTCGCTGACGCTCAGCGTCTCCCCCAGCCTGGCGGCCGTCATAAAGACCGCCTGATCGTAATGCTCCAGGATATAGCCGGCGATCACCTTGTGGCTCTTGCTCATGTGATCGTACCGCTCCTGTATTCTGCTCAAGACATCGTACTGCTTCTCCATGCCGCCAAACGCTCCTTATCACGCCTTGTCATCCCGGGTAATATCCTCGTAGGAACGCTCCAAAAGCGCCAGTGTCTCCACGTCGGAGAGATCATAGTCTCCGGTCAGGGTCATGCAGGCCGCGCCGTGGATCAGGATAAACATTCTCATAAACAGCTCGCTGGGATCCTTGCAGCCCTCCGCTCTCGCCAGATTGATCTCGCGCATCACATTTCCGGCGGGGCCGTTTAAGAGCTCGTACCGGCTCCTTCCTCCGGTGTTGCCGGAGACAAAGAGCAGCTCAAAGAGATGTCTCTCCTTTTTGGCAAAGGCGATATACGCCATTCCAAGGTTGGAAAAGGGAGTCTTGCCGGTCCTGGGATAAAGGCTGTAAAAATCCTGAAAAAAGTCCGCCGCCTTTGCAATGACGGCGTCCCAGAGCTCGTCCATATTGGCATAGACGCGAAAGATGGGCTGTGTGGAGCAGCCGGCCTTTTTGGCTACCTTTCTGGCCGTCACATTGGCAAAGCCCTCCTCCCTCAGGATGGCAAACGCCATATCCAAAATTTTTTCGATGGTGATAGTCTCCTTGCGAGCCATGATCTTCCCTTTCCTTCCTTGGTACCCGTTTCCGATAAAACGTTTATAACACTTGTTATTTTACTAGGTATAAGTGGAGCTTGTCAAGAGGCATTGCACAAATTCTGCCAAAACCAAGAAAAGATACAACATAAGGGGCACCCAGAAAATTTTTCTTTATTCTAAAAATCATGAATCTGCTGCTCCTCTTCACCATCTTCAAATTCTATGTTCATTTCAATTTTATAATATATGTCAATGTCTCGGATAATTTCATCTATATCACTATCCTTCAGTTCCTCTGTCCATGTTTGAAGCTCATTGATAGTAATAATTTCTTCAATGGCTTTTCGGTATCTTTTCTCCAAAATAAACATACCACTGGTGCGCTGTGCAATATATTCCTCTAAATCCTCCAACACCATTTCCTTGCTCTGCTTGGTTTTGATAACAAAACTAACCGGAAAGTGCATCACCTTATCAATATCCAGCAAATATTTATCATAATTATTAACCTCTGTCACCTGGAAAAATCTTCCTATGGGTCTCATTACAAAATCAATTCCACCATCGTTTGCATTTGTTCTGCCTGTCTTAAATAACTCTAAGGCAACTTCTTCAATTTTATCCTGTGTATAGCCGAAAAAAACTGTAATATTTTTATAATGGTTTTTTAGTATAGCATAGCTGATTATTTCAAAAATACGGGCTTCTGCATCTTCCGTAAGCAAAGCTTTGATTTTATCTTTCTTTTCCGAATAATCTGTCAGCTTTTTTAATTCCTCAAGAATACTTATCAATGCGTGGTCTTTGGCAATAAGAAGCTCCACATATCTCTCAATAATCATACAGGAAACTCTGCTTATATCATGACCGGCCACGTAAATGTAATCAATGTGGATAAGATACTTGCCGTTGTTCATGATAATTAAATCATTTACTGTATCTTTAACTTTATTGCGAAACTCTCCGTTTACACGAGAGTTTAAGGCATGGTTTTGTAATTTGCTTCCGCCATACAAACTACGATAGAAGGTAAACAATTTCATGTAGTCATAGCCATCAAAGTGACGATACTGTTCTTTCTTTTCATAAAACTCATTTTGATAAAAATAAAGGATAGAATAAATAGCGTAGATATTGGCTAAACTCCTGCGGGCTTTACTGTTTCCATGTACTGCTTTCATTTTTTTGTCCAGATATTGAAGCATGGGACTATTATCATAGATTTTCTGAAAATCTTCAGGGTATTCTTTTTTCAATATCTCAGCGACAAATGCTTCTGTGATTTTCATTTTAATCTCCATTCCGCCGCCTTTCAGTTGGCGGCACAAATAGTAATGAAAGTGTTTTACACCTCCGCATTTACGTGTTACAATAGACTTAATTATTAAGGCATCCCGGCATCAACATCAGATGCACCCACCCGTTTCGCTGTTGATGTGCAGGTGCGCCTCTTCTATCTAGGTGGGAATACCTCTAAGATGGTTCACTATGTGAGCCTTCTTTTTGTGTCTAATTCACGTTTTGAGCTTAATTTACTTTCTTTCACACTACTCACCTCTGACATATTTTGATTTTGCGTTTGTCTTTCTCACTTTTATTTTTTCAAGATTTTTCCCGTTTCTTTCTGTTGCAATGCCGGTACGTCGCAATCCGATTTCGTAGTATTCTTCATTCAAATCAATCCCAATAGAAACGCGTCGTAAACGTGACGCTACAGCTGATGTTGTAAAAGAACCTGAAAACGGATCCAGAATTACATCACCAGGATTAGAAGATGTTTTTACAATGCGTTCAAGTAATGCCTCTGGTTTTTGTGTCGGGTGATTTTCGTATTCATCCATCTTAAATCTTACACGGCTAAAATCCCAGACATTTCCCGGGATCTTTTTGGTACTATATTGCTGCGGTATTTTTTTTCTATAATCGATTAGTTTTCTCGTTGCTCCTGTTTTTGCTTCAACCAGAATATCATCATAATTAAAAACATAAGAAGCCTTTTTGTTTTTGTTTATCATTAAGATCGGTTCATAGAGAGAGCCAAATATTCTCTTAGACTGAACACCGGAGCTATCATATGTCCAAATAATTCTACACAACACATTGTATTTCTCAGAAACATATACATCTAAATATGGCATATGTTGTGTTGCTGTCATAAAATACATAGAGCCTGTATCTGAAAGAACACGCATACACTCATCAATCCATGTTTTGCACCATTCTATATAAGCCTGCACACTTTCCCACTTGTCACTATTGTTTCCAAAATCTTTCCCTATATTGTAGGGGGCATCCGCAAAAATAAGCTGAACAGAATTGTCTTTCATTTTTTTAAGAACAGAAAGACTTTCTCCGAGAATCGCTAGCGAATTATTATTTCTCATATTTTCTTCTGTCAATGGTTCGGAAAATATTTTATCAAAATCAAATACTATTTCCGGATATACTGTAGGCGGTGCTTCTTTGACCTCCAAAGTATTATCAAAAGTTAAAACCATTTGTCCATCACTTATCGCGCTCATATTAGCTGCCTTTCTATATTGTCACCTTTTCTGTTCCGGTTAAGCCTTAACACCGCATTTCCTATCTTCTTCATCCGCCGCTCTTTCTATGATTACTCTGCCAAGCAAGACGCTGTTGACAAATGAAATTTTTTGAAAAAGTAACTTTTTTCTCTAATACATATCGTCGCCTTCTCAAAAAACAATTAGCGTTTTTTGGCAGACAAATCAGCCTGGCATGTGCCTTCTTTTCCCTCAATAGGAAAATTTCCCGTCGTTTTTCTCCTCCAGAGCCCGGATCAAATGATAGGTCATCTCGTTGTACGGCACCGAAATCCCAAGTTCTCTGCCCATTTTTATCATCGCGCCGGCAAACAGTTCCACCTCCGTGGGCCTGCCCGCATCCAGATCCTGCAGCGTAGAATACCGCGCCCGCTTGGCACAGGGAGCGCTCTTTCCCGCGCCGTCTTCCGCCTCTAAGATATCGATCCCCCTGGCGGCGGCCACCGCGACCACCTCTCTTCGCAGCGCATCGGCCAGAAACGCCATATGCTCGCTGTCCTCATAGGCTCCCACCCCGCAGCCGACGATGGCCTGGGGCTGATTCCTGCTGACATTCAGGGCAAATTTGTGCCAGATCTGCGTGAGGATATCCGGCACCACGTGATAATGCAGAGGGGTATTTTCAAAGACCCCGGCGACCGCAGCCACGCTCTCTGCATCCGCTCCGCCCGCCGTCTCCCCGAAGAACACCCCCGGCGTGGAGGGCCCGTCAAACACCACCTGATTTCCCCGCCGCTCCGAGGCGATCTTCATCAGCGAATAGACCATGTGCTTTCCTCCGATCCGCTCCCCGATGATCTCCTCGCTGTCCACGCCGTTTAACAGGCTCATCACGACCGTTCTCTCCCCCACGATCCTTTCTATGGCGGGAAGGGCGGTCCGAAGCCCCCTGTACTTGGTGGCCACCAGCAGAAGATCCGCTCCCCTGGCCTCCTCGGGCGTCCTCACATGCAGCGCATACCTTTTTTGGTTGATCTCCATGCCCTCTCTGAGGAGCCGCTCCTTGCGCTCCCCTTCCGCAATCACCCAGAGCCTGTCCCCCAGCTTGGGAGACAGCCCCCAGACAAAATAGCCTCCGACCGCTCCCGCTCCCAAAATCGCCACCGTATCAATCTTCATGTTCTCTCCTCCCGCCGTAAACCAATGCCCGACACTTCTGCCGGAATAGAAAACAGCGACAGATTTCACCCTCGAAACCCATCGCTGCCTTACTGCTGTTCTTTACACCGGATAAGCGCCGTTCTTAACGTCCGCCTGTGACATATCCACCTTCTCCTGCTGTGCCTGACGGTACTTGAAGAAGTCCGTAGCCACCTGGGGGAACAGAGCGTAGCTCAGCACATCCTCGTCCTGCTGCTTCCACTCCTTCATCTCGCCCTCCAGCTTGTCAAGCTCGTTCTCCAGGGTATCCGCATAGCGGCAGGTGATCCTCTCCTCGCCGGGGATCACCTTGTCGATAACCTCCTGGCTCATAGGCTTTACGGTCTGGCCGTACTCGCCGCGCAGCATCCCCTTGGTCTCCTTGGTGGCAACCTTGTAGCGCTCGCCCATCAGCACATTGAATACCGCCTGGGTGCCGACGATCTGAGAGGAGGGGGTAACCAGAGGGGGCTCGCCCAGATCCTTGCGGACCCTGGGGATCTCCTTCAGCACATCGTAATACTTATCCTCCGCGTTCTGCTCCTTCAACTGGCTCACCATGTTGGAGAGCATTCCGCCGGGCACCTGATACAGAAGCGTCTTGATGTCAACGCCCATCACTCTGGGATTGAGCAGGCCGTTCTTCAGGCACTCGTCCCTGTAAGGACGGAAGTAGTCCGCGATCTCCGCCAGCAGGTTCTGATCAAAGCCGGTATCGTAGGGAGTCCCCTTGAAGGTCTCCACCATCACCTCGGTAGCCGGCTGAGAGGTTCCCATCGCGAAGGGGCTCATAGCGGTATCGATCACGTCGACGCCGGCCTCCACGGCCTTCAGATAAGTCATTCCCGCCACACCGGAGGTATAGTGGGTGTGCAGCTGGATCGGCAGCTTGGTGGCGCTCTTCATCGCGGTGATCAGCTCGGTCGCCTTGTAGGGAACGAGCAGTCCTGCCATATCCTTGATACAGATGGAATCCGCTCCCATCTCCTCGATCTTCTTCGCCATGCCGGTCCAGTACTCCAGCGTGTAGGCGTCGCCCAGGGTGTAGGACAGGGCAACCTGCGCGTGTCCTCTTCCCTCCTTCTGCTTGAAACGGTTGGTGGCGTTCACCGCCTCCTGCAGATTGCGCAGGTCGTTTAAGCAGTCAAAAATACGAATAATGTCAATGCCGTTGGAGATGGACTTCTGTACGAAGTAATCCACCACGTCGTCCGCGTAGGGCCTGTAGCCCAGGATATTCTGTCCGCGGAAGAGCATCTGCAGCTTGGTTTTCTTAAATCCGTCGCGGAGCTTTCTCAGTCTGTCCCAGGGATCCTCCTTCAGGAAGCGGAGGGAGGCATCGAAGGTCGCGCCGCCCCAGCACTCCACGGAGTGATATCCGACCTTATCCATCTTGTCGATGATGGGAAGCATCAGCTCGGTGGGCATTCTGGTCGCAATCAGAGACTGGTGAGCGTCACGCAAAACAGTCTCTGTAATCTTAATCGGTTTTTTAGCTTGTTCTGGCATTTACGAATTTCCTCCTTGTCTTTTTTGATCAATCCATATCCCTTAAAATACTCCAAAGATAGCCATGAAGGTTCCGGCCGCCACCGCGGTTCCGATTACGCCCGCCACGTTGGGTCCCATAGCGTGCATCAGCAGGAAGTTGGTGGGATCCGCCTCCGCGCCCACCTTCTGGGACACGCGGGCCGCCATAGGCACTGCGGACACACCGGCGGAGCCGATCAGAGGGTTCACCTTGCCCTTGGTGGCAATGCACATCAGCTTGCCGAACAGGACGCCGGCCGCCGTGCCAAAGACAAACGCGGCGAGACCCAGGACTACGATCTTCAGGGTATCCGCATTTAAGAATGCCTCCGCGCTGGTGGTAGCTCCCACGGAGGTACCCAGCAGGATCACCACGATATACATCAGAGCGTTGGATGCGGTCTCCGTCAGCTGTCTCACCACACCGGACTCTCTAAACAGGTTGCCCAGCATCAGCATACCCACCAGGGGCGCCGTGGTGGGAAGGATCAGACACACCACGATGGTAACGATGATCGGGAAGAGAATCTTCTCCAGCTTGGAGACCGGACGAAGCTGTCCCATCTTGATCTGCCGCTCCTTCTCCGTGGTCAGAAGCTTCATAACCGGAGGCTGGATGATCGGCACAAGCGACATATAGGAGTACGCCGCCACCGCGATCGGCCCCATGATAGCGGTCTGCCCCAGCTTACTTGCAAGGAAGATGGACGTAGGTCCGTCCGCTCCGCCGATGATGGAGATCGCAGCCGCCGCCATATCGTTGAAGCCCAATGCGATCGCGCCAAAGTATGCCGCAAAAATACCGAACTGTGCCGCCGCTCCCAAAAGAAAGCTCTTGGGGTTGGCGATCAGGGGACCGAAGTCGGTCATCGCGCCCACGCCCATGAAGATCAGGGAGGGCAGGATCGCCCACTCGTCCAGCTGATAGAAATAGTACAGCAATCCGCCCGTCCCGTTGGCGGCATCCTCCGGGTGCAGCATGATGTCGGGGTAAATGTTTACCAACAGCATGCCGAACGCGATGGGCACCAGCAAAAGCGGCTCAAACTCGTGACGGATAGCCAAATAAAGGAAAAAGCACGCAACGGCGATCATGACATAGTTTTTCCAATCCAGGTTGAAAAACGCCGTCTGATGCACCAGGTTGCCAAACGTAGATATAATATAATCCATTTTTTAACCTCCTGTCTCTGTTCTGCCTTAGTTTCCAATCAGTCCCTGATTAGTTTAAGGTCGCAAGCAGAGCACCGGCCTCAACGGAATCTCCCACTGCCACATTGACGCTTGCCACAGTGCCGTCCTGAGGAGCCACCACAGGGATCTCCATCTTCATTGCCTCAACGATAACGACCGGATCTCCCTTCTTTACTGCCTGACCGACGTTTGCCTCGATCTTGAACACCTTTCCGGCTGCGCCGGCCTCAATCCGCACGCTTCCGGCCGCGCCGGCTGCCTTGGGTGCTGTGGCGGGAGCCGCCTTGGGTGCCGCCTTGGGCGCTGCGGGAGCCTTGGCTGCCACCGGCGCGCCGGTGGATGCGCCCTCCTCCACTACTACATCATATACGTTTCCGTTGACGGTGATGGTATAATTTTTCATTTTTCATTCCTCCAAATATAATTTTTAGCGTCTTGCGCGATTAACCTTGTGAATAGAGCGAACGACAAAGCCGTCCGCGGAAGCGGAGCCCTCGTATGCCGCGATCGCAGCCGCGATAACCGCAACGAGCTCCTGATCGCCGGACAGATCCTCTGCCTCATAGCTCTCTGCGGCCGGCGCCTGGCTGTTGCCGTTTCCGGCTGCCAGCGCGTCTTGCGTTTCCTTCTTCGTCCATTTTTCCTGGAGCTTCGGAACGATCTTGAGACAGGAGATGATCGCGCTGATCAGGATCAGCACGATAAACACGGTGCCCATGCCGATCAGGGTATTTAACGCCGCGTTTTTCACCAGCTCTCCCATGCCGGAGATCGGGTTTAGAGCCGCCGACTCCAGATCCAGGAAAATATCGTTGCTGAAGATCACTTCCGCCTCCGCGTCCTTCTCGGAGCCCTGGATCTGCACCGTCACGATGATCTGCTTGTCGTCGATGACAGCCTCCGCGTCCCCGACGGACACGATCTCGCCCACATCCTCCAAACCGGACTGAAAGGAGGTCACCGCGTTGCGGAACGCATAGCCGTCCGTCACAACGCCGGAGCTGCTCTCCACAAAGTATGCGATCTCCTCCGCACTGTACTGGCTCAGGTCAAGCTCCTCATCGTTGGCATATCCCTCGATCAGGGGAACAATGACGTCGGCCGCTATCTCCTCCGCCGCGGAAACCTTATCGGCCTCCTGCTTGGTCAAGCTCTCCTCGTCTCCGCAGGCGGTCAATCCGAAGATGCAGGTAATCATACATACCAAAGCAACAAATTTCTTCATCTTATAACCACCCTTTCCTAGACTGTTCCGTGTTTTTTGTCGGGAAGATCCTCGCGCTTTGTAAACAGCATTTCCAATGCGCCGATCACATATTTCCGGGTGTCAGCCGCACTGACGATCTGATCCACATATCCTCTCCTTGCAGCGCTGTTCACATTGAGGGCAAGCGCCTCGTACTCCGCCGCCTTCTCCTCGATCACGGAAGCGCCCTGGCCATCGTACATGATCTTGGCCGCCAGCCTGCTGTCCATGGTGCCGATCTTTGCGTCCGGCCATGCCATCGTAATATCCGCTCCCAACGCCTTGGAATTCATCACCACATAGGCGGTGCCGTACGCCTGTCCGATCACCACGTTCACCTTGGGAACGGTGGCGTTTGCAAACGCGTAGGCCAGTCTGGCAGCGGCCTTGGCGATGCGCTTCTCGGAGCACACGGTAGCCTCGTAGCCCTTCACATTGGTGAGGGTCAGCACGGGAATCCCGAAGGCGTCGCAGAAGTTTACAAAATCCGCCGCCTTCTCGCAGCCCTTCGCGGTCAGAACCGCATCCAGCTTCTCGGCCGTCTCGCCCTTCTCGTCGAGCACCTCGGAGCGGTTGGCCACCGCGCCCACGGTCACACCGTTCAGGCGTAAGAAGCCCGTCACCATCTCCTTGGCATAGCCTGCCTTCACCTCAAAGAAATCCTGATCGTCCGCCAGAATGGACAGAGCCACAGAGGTATCTCCCACACAGCCTGCCAGCTCCTCGTTCACCCGGTTCAGATCGTCCGTGCACTCGGCAAGGCTCACCGTGTCCTCGTTGTTCGCGGGCAAAAAGCTCACCAGATCCCGTATCTTTGTATAGATGGAAGCCTCGTCGGCGACCACATCCACAATACCGCTCTCCTCAGACTGGAATTTTGCGGAGGAAGTGTCATTTCTGGAAATCTCGTTGCCGTCCAGCGCATTGGGCGCGTTGACGAACAGCTTTGCGCTCTTCTCCTCCATGAAGGTGAAATCCGTCAGGGTGGGGAACAGAGCCAGTCCGCCGCCACAGGTTCCAAAGATGGCGGTGATCTGGGGGATCACGCCGGAAGCCAGCGTCTGCTTCAGATAAATCTCTCCGAACGCCGCCAGGGCATCGGTCGCCTCTTGCAGCCGCAGTCCGGCACAGTCGATCAGGCCGATGATGGGCGCTCCCGTCTTCATCGCCAGATCATAGAGGTTTCCGATCTTTTTTGCGTGCATCTCACCGATGGTGCCGTTCATAACGGCTGCATCCTGGCTGTACACATACACAGGATTCCCGCCGATGACTCCGTATCCGGTGACTACGCCGTCCGAGGGAGTCTCCGTTGGTTTCTGATTAAAATCAGTAGCTCTTGCCGTGACAAGTCCGCCGATTTCAACGAAACTGTTGTCGTCGAGTAAAGCCGCTATTCTTTGACTCGCTTTTGAAGTAGTACTCATGCTTTCAGCCCTCCATTTATAATAAATGATAACATATTAACGCCTTTAGAAGTATAACACAAAAAATGCAACTCGCAAAGAACGAATTGCATTTTTTTTCATATTTTTTACATTTTCTGGGGTCCCCCGTCTCAATGCAGGCAAAAACGCAGGCGGATCTGTTCCACGCACCAGGGAAGATCGATCTTTTCCACAGTGTCGGCGGCGACGATCTGTTCCGTGTAGTAGACCCTGTCGTCCACCAGGTAGCTTACGTCCCCCACCACCGCGCCCGCGCGGACCGGCGCCGTAAGCTGGTCCTTCACATGGTACACCACCTGTACCGTTTCATCCTCCCGAAGCAGAATCCCCTCCACCTCCTCCTGCTTCTCTGCCGCATCCTGTCTGACTACCTCCACATCCGTGTACGCCACATCCCCCAGGATATCGGTGCGCCCGCCGAAGACGGGGATCGCTGAAAGGGTATCGGGGTCAAAGGCCACGTCCTCCTCCCGAAAGCTTTTATAAAAATAATGGTCGATGCCGTACTGCATGAGCTCCTTCGTGTCGCTCCACTTATAGGTCTTATTGTTGGGCCATCCGCACGCCAAAAGGGCCACCACGAAGGTCCTGCCGTCCCGCTCTAAGGCTCCCACGTAGCAGTACCCCGCCTTGTTGGTAAATCCGGTCTTACCCGAGAGCGCGCCGTCCATCATGGTCAGAAAGGCATTGTGGTTCGTGCAGGTAAAGCTCCTGCCGTTTGCGCTGAAGCTGTAGCCGGGCGTTCGGGTGATCTCCAGAAAGGCGTCCTTTTGGGCGGATTCCCGTATGCAGTACGCCATAATCCTCGCAAGCTCCGCAGCCGTGGTGCAGTGCTCCTTCGTGACCACCTCCCCGCTCTCCAGAGTGATCGTCTCCGTGGCGTCCAGTCCGTTGGGCGTGATAAAATAGGTCTGGGTGCAGCCAAGCTCCGCCGCCTTCCGATTCATCAGCGCCGCGAACGCCGCCACCGCCTTCTTGCTCTCCTCCACGGTAAACTCCGCCGAATCCTTCGCCTGCAGATCCGGAGAGAGGTATCGCTTCCCTATGTATTCCGCCAGCGCCACCGCCGAATCGTTGTGGGATTCCAGCATCAGGGAAAAAAGCAGATCCCCCACCCGATACTGCTCCCCCGCGCTCAGATATAATTTCACCTTGGGCATACCGGCCGCGTAGGGGGAGACGGTCAGCACATCGTCCGGATCGCCGTTCTCCAGGACGGTGATGCAGGTCATGATCTTCGTCGTGCTGGCCATCGCCATGGGGGTGTTCTCGTCCTTGCCGTAGAGGATCCTGCCGGAATCCGCATCCATCAGCACCGCGGCTTTGGCGTAGAGGGACAAATCATCCGCCCCGCCTTCCTCCTCGGCGGAGGCGTCCGCCGCCTGCCCCAAAAACAGGAGGGCACAGAGAAAGCCTCCTATGATCTTTTTAAACCGCATACAAAACTTCCCGGCTTTTTGTAAAATCCTATGAGGCTTTCGGCTCCTCTATTCCTCATTTTCCTCTCGGTTCTCCCCGTCCGTCGTCTCGCCCATGCGCTTCAGGCAGACGTATTCCAGGAGATTGCGCTCCGCGCTTTTAAACGAACAGCCGATCAGCAGGTGCTCGTTCTGCTTCACCTCCCGAACAAAGACGCACTCTATGTGCAGGTGGTAATTGCGCTCTCTCACCACGTCGTCAAACTCCACCAGGATGCTCCTGCCGTCCGTCTCAAACCCCGCCGCCACATAGAAGGAAACGCCGCCGGAGCTGATGTCGTGGATCACCGCCTTGTGCTTGACCGACCGGTCTCCGGCGCAGACCGATCCCACCTTGTCCACCAGCATCCGGTTGTTCTCTCTGCGCTCGCTGTGCTGCGCCTGCTGGGCATACTTGGGCGACTCCACCTGATACAGCGTGATGTTGCGGTATTTGGTCTTCTGGATCACAACGTTTTTCCAGGTGATGGCATGTCCGTCCTTCTTGTCCTTGGACACAATATTGTACCGCATATCCTTAAATTTGTCGGAGTCCAGATCCAGCACGATCCCCTGGCTCACAAACGGATTCACCAGGATCGCCTCCTTTAACACCACGACCACCTTGGTGGGCACGCTGTAGGAGATCTCTCCCCAGTGGATCTCCAGGTTCAATTCATCGCTTACCTGTAAATCTTGAAGTACCATAGGTTCCTCTCCCCGCCGGCGGCGCCCGCGGTTACACGTCCAGCTGCAGCTGGACTTCTTCCTCCGCCTGCTTTTTAAATTCCTCCAGCTGAACGGGATTCATCTCCGGCAGCTCCTCCAGGCTCTTGACGCCAAAGCACCGCAGAAACTGCTCCGTCGTACCGAAGAGAAGGGGCCTCCCCGGGGCGTCCAGCCTTCCCAGCTCCATGATCAGATCGTATTCTAAGAGCTTGTTGATGGCGTGGTCGCAGCTGACCCCACGGACGCGCTCCACATCCAGCCTGGTCACCGGCTGCTTGTAGGCGATGATGGACAAAGTCTCGAGCACGGTGTCCGTCAGCGTCATTTTCCTGGGCGCCTTGGCGATCTTGATCAGATACTCGTACATATCCGCCTTGGTGCAGAGCTGCACCGCGTCGTCAAACTGAGTCAGCGCGATCCCTCTGTCCTCCCTGTCGTACCGCTCCGCCATCTCCTGCAAAAGTTCTCTTGTAGTCTTTACGTCTTCCTCTATCACGTCGGCAAGCCTGCTGATCTCCACGGTCTCTCCCATGGTGAAAAGGATCGCTTCGATCACTGCCTCTGCTCTGGTCCTATCCATCTTTTCCTCTTCTCCATCTCTCTACGCCACATTGGAGGTAATCATAATGTCGTCAAACAGGTCCCTCTGGCTGATGGTGATCTTGCCTGTCTTCATCAGCTCCAGGATGATCAGAAAGGTCACGATGACCTCCATCCTGCTCGTCTGCTTCTCTAAGAGCTTCCGAAAGCTGAAGCTTTTGTGCTCTCGGGCGTACGCCTCCACATACAGAGTCTTCACGTCCATGTCGATCTCATCCTTCTCGATGTTGCCGTACTGGCTCCGGATGGGGTCGATCTTGTCCTCCTGCTTTCGGAGGATGGACCGGAAAATCTCATGGAGCTTATTCAGGTTCATATCCCCGATCAGCTCCTCGTAGTCGATGGGCTGTCTGTACGCCGCCACCTCCTCGGGAAGGTGCGGTTTTCTGTACAGGTTTCGGGCGGCATCCACCTGTCTGTCTCTCAGCTCGAAGGACATAAACTTGTACATCTTGTACTCCAAAAGCTTCTGTACCAGCTCCGCCCTGGGGTCTTCCTCCTCCCCCTCCTCGTTGACTTCCTTGGGAAGGAGCATCCTGCACTTGATGTCCACCAGCGTCGCCGCCATCACCAAAAACTCGCTCACCACGTTCATATCCCGCTCCTGCATCTTACGGATATAGTCGAGATACTGCTCCGTGATCTCCACGATAGGGATATCATAAATATCTATTTTGTTTTTCTCTATCAGGTGAAGCAGAAGGTCCAACGGCCCTTCAAAGGCTTCCAGCTTTACGGGAATCGCCATGATTTACCTCTTTTTGCCAAGATACAACTTTATTATATCAGCAAAGCTCTCTTTTTGCAAATCGGAAAACTTCTAGGGGCGGCCTTCCTCTCCCGCGGAAAACTCCACCACCATAAGCTCCCCCGGATTAAAGAGCCGTATGGGGATCGTGTGCATCCCAAGCCCGCGGCTCAAAAGCATCCGCGCCCCTCCCCTGCGGTACTCTCCCCCGTCGTATTTGGGAAAGAAGCGGACATTGGGCGACAGCACGCCCCTGTTTAGAAAGGGGATCCGCACCATGCCGCCGTGCACGTGGCCCGCCAGCACCAGATCCGCCCCCCACTCTGCATACTGGGGGAAATAATCCGGATTGTGGGCGATCAGAACGGTAAAGTGCCTCTCATCCGGCGTCCCCAAAATCTGTCCCAGATAATCCGGCTCCATGTGCTGCACCCGAAAGCGCTTATAGTAGAACCTGTCCAGCTCCACCCCGTAAATATCCAGCCCCAGCTCCTCCAGCTCCACATGACAGTTTACCAGCCTGTCGATTCCGGCAGCCTTAAGCCCCTCCTCGTACCGGTCCCCCATATCGCCGTAGACCTTCGGGTAGAGCTTCAGCCGGTGCTCGTGATTTCCGTTCCCGTAGTAGACAGGATACTGTCCCGCAAGCTCCGCCATCAGGTGCAGAGCTATATCCAGCCGTTTCCCCGGCTTTGCCGTCAGGATATCTCCGGCCACCAAAATAAAGTCCGGCTCGGATGCCCGAATCGCCTCCAGCAGTTTTTCATTGTTTTTTCCGTACTGCTTGTTGTGGAGGTCCGAAAGCACCACCGCCCTGCAGTTTTTTTGGATGCGCCTGTCCTCGACCCGATAGCCGGTCAGGGTAAAACGATTGCTGTCGTAGAGCGCGATCCACAGAAACACCAGCAGGATCACGCCCCCGACAGTAAACAAAATATCCGTCATGTCACAACCTTTCTCTGATCCAAGTCCGTCCTTTTCGGCGGAACCATACGCCTCTTTCCGTTTATAGATAATATCCATTATAGCACAGGATTTTCTATTTTACAAAAGGAAATACCCCCACGCCTTCTTCAGGTAGTCGCCGTAGCCTGCTTTCTCCACGCTCTGCGCGTAAAGGATCGGGACGTTTCCGATCTCCGCGCCGTTTAACAGATATCTGGCGTAGCCGGCGACGGCGCCCTCTTCCAGGGGCGCGCCTGCGCTCTCAGGCAGATCGATCACCTTTTCCACCTGCTCCAGCTGGCTCCCCGAGGTGTCCAGATAGCGGAACTCGCCCAGATACCGGACAGGCACCTCCTCCTCGACGCCTCCCTTCACCGCCAGGGGCGGCAGAGCGTCCCGGTTCTCATCTATGTACAGATCGCTCACGCTGAAGCCGTAGCTTAGAAGGGTCTTGGCGTCCTGAAAGCGGTCGGTGCCGGTGGGCGATCCCATGACCACGGCGATCAGGTCGATGCCGTCCTTGCTGGCGGTGGCGGAGATACAAAACTTCGCCTTGTCGGTGGAACCGGTCTTTAACCCCGTGGTCCACTGGTACTGCTTCAGCAGCTTGTTGGTGCTGTTTAACGTAAAGTTGGTCGTCCCCTGCCTGGTCACATGGGTGATATCCTCCATCCAGATCTGCGTATAGTGGAACACCTCCGGATATTTCGTGATCAGCTCCCTGGACATGATGGCCACATCCCTCGCGCAGGAATAGTGCCCGTCGGAATCCGTCAGGCCGCAGCAGTCCTCAAAGTGCGTCTCCGTCATGCCGAGTTCCTCCGCCTTGCGGTTCATCAGCTCCACAAACGCCGCCTCGCTGCCGGCAATATATTCCGCCACCGCCACGCTGGCGTCGTTTCCGGATGCCACCGTGATACATTTGATCAGGGTGTCCAGAGACTGTACCTCCCCCTCCGCAAGATAGACCTGCGAACCGCCCATAGAGCTGGCATAGGCGCTGACCGACACCTCGTCGTTCAGCCCGATCTTCCCCTCCTTCAGCTTCTCAAAGGTGAGAAGGAGCGTCATGATCTTCGTGATGCTGGCCGGGCTCCTGCGCTCCATGGAGTCGTGCTCGTAAATGGTCTGTCCGGTGGACGCCTCTATCAGGATGACGGACGGCGCGGCCACGTTAAGCTCCGCTGCCCTGACCCGAAGCCCGGCCGTCAGGATACCGACGCCTGTCATCAGCCATACCAGCAAAAGCGCCGCAATTTTCTTCTGCAACTTCATATAAAAATGCCACACTCCCCTATTCTGTCTCTATTACAGAATATGGAAATGCGGCATGATTTATGACTCTGCGGGCAGCCGTATCAATACCAGCGGGCCAGAATGGAGCGGCACCGCTCTTTGATCTGTCCACCCTTCTGTCTCACGTCGATATGAAACGCCCTGGTGAGCTGTATCACATAGTCCACCGCCACAACGGCCAGAACCGCCTCCACCAGGCGCACCCCCAAGCCAATGTCCACACGGTCAATCAGCCAATAGATGCCGGCGTGTACAAAGCCGACGACACCGATCGCATAAAATCCCCAGGCGACTGTGCTCTCCAGACAGATGATCCCCTGGAAGTTAAACGGTTTTTCCTTATAGTCCCACCACAGCTCGCCGAACAGAAAAAGCATCGCCCTGCCCACGAGATACTCAAAGACGGTGGCAAGCACCGCGCCGATCAGATAGATCCACACGTAGTGGCCGCGCAGGGGGCCCAGGATCAGATAACAGGTGACCGCCCCAAAGCCGTAGATGGGACAGAACGGGCTTTTGGCAAAGCCCCGGTTGGTCAGCCTCCTGTTACAGAAGGACATATAGACCGATTCCAAAAACCACCCCAGAATACTATACAGCACAAAGGCCGCCGCCAGATGATACACATCGGTTCCCAGCAATTCTTTTGTCCACATAAACCATCCTCTCCCGCGCAGGATCCGGCCATCCCAAAAGACCCATTCCCTCCAAAAAACCGGCCGTTTCCAATAGACCCATTCCTTCCAAAAGGTCCGGCCGTTTCCGAAACACACCAAACAAAATCCCCGGGCCTTCGTCCGGGGAAGATTGTTTAGTTATATTTACGTTTTCTTGCCGCTTCAGATTTCTTCTTACGCTTTACGCTGGGCTTCTCGTAATGCTCTCTCTTACGAATCTCCTGCTGAATACCAGCCTTTGCACAGCTTCTCTTGAAGCGACGCAAAGCGCTATCTAAAGTCTCGTTTTCTTTTACGATTACGTTCGACATATCCGCACCTGACCTCCCTTCAGTCCCTCTAGTAACATGACTGATTGGGTTATTATTATGTATTGCATCTGCATATACACACTGATTATTATAACATAAAACTCTGATACGTCAACTACTTTTTTCCTGAAATTTCTATTTTCTCTTTTCCGCTTTTCTTTTCCGGCGTGCTCTTTCAGGACAGCTGACTCTCCAAAAGACCTGCGGCCTCCTCGATGGCAGCGGGAATACCGGCAGGATTCTTGCCCCCCGCCTGGGCCATATTCGGGCGTCCGCCGCCGCCGCCGCCCACCAGGGAGGCGATCCCCTTGATCAGATTTCCCGCGTGAGCGCCGCTCTTTACCGCCTCGTCCGTGGCCATAGCCACCATGTTGACCTTGCCCTCCCTGGCGGACAAAAGCACCACGACGCCCTCGCCGATCTGGCCCTTAAGCTGGTCGCCGAGATCTCTCAGCCCGTTCATGTCCACGTCGTCCACGCTGGCGGCAAGGAATTTCACGCCCCGTATCTCCTTCACCTGATCCATAACGTCGCCCAGCGCTTCCTTGGCCGCCCTGCTCTTTAAGGACTCATTCTCGGAGGCGAGCGCCTTCAGCTCCGCCATCACGTGCTCCGCCCGCTCCACCAGAGAATTGGGGGTGGTCTTTAATATCCGGCTCGCCGCCTCCAGACGGTTCTCGAGATTTTGATAGTAGGCAAATACGCCTCTGCCGGTCAACGCCTCGATACGGCGCACATTGGCCGCAACGCCGTTCTCGGAGACGATCTTAAACGCGGAGATCACGCCGGTATTCGCCACATGGGTGCCGCCGCAGAACTCCATGGAGAAATCCCCCATCCTGACCACGCGGACCTTCTCGCCGTACTTCTCGCCGAAAAGAGCCATCGCGCCCGTCTTCCGCGCCTCCTCGATGTCCATGACCTGGGTCGTCACCGGAAGGTTCTCCTCGATCTTTTGATTCACAAGCTCCTCCACCTTCCGAAGCTCCTCCTCCGTCATGGGGGAGAAATGGCTGAAATCAAACCGGAGCCTGTCGCCGTCCACGTAAGAACCGTTCTGCTCCACATGGGTGCCCAGCACCTCCCTGAGCGCCTTCTGCAGCAGATGCGTCGCGGAGTGATTCCGGCAGGTGTCCGCTCTCCTTCCCTCGTCCACGGCAAGGGACGCGACATCGCCCACCTTGATCATCCCGCTTTTTACCACGCCGATGTGGCCGATCTTGTCCCCTGTCAGCTTCACGGTGTCCTTTACCTCAAAGTTGCCGTCTTTGGTGGTGATCACGCCGATATCGCCGCACTGTCCGCCCATAGCCGCATAGAAGGGGGTCTCCTCCACGATGATGGTGCCCACCTGTCCGTCGGTCAGCGCACCCACCACCTCGGTCTCCGTGGTGAGCGCCGTCACCCTGGAATCGTGCCGCAGTCTGTCGTACCCCACGAATTTGGAGGTGATATTGACGTCGATGGACTCATAGATCGTGGCGTCGGCTCCCATATAGTTCGTCACCTTGCGCGCCTTGCGGGCTTTCTCCCGCTGCTCCTTCATGCAGGCCTCAAATCCTGCATGGTCCACCGCAAAGCCCTTTTCCGCCAGGATCTCCTCCGTCAGATCCACCGGAAAACCATAGGTGTCGTAGAGTTTAAATACATTTTCGCCGGAGAGCTCCTTCCTGTCGAACGCCTTCAGCTCCTCCTCCATATCGTTCAGGATACTCAGCCCCTGATCGATGGTCCTGTCAAATTTATCCTCCTCCTGCGTCAGGATCGTCAGAATAAAGTCCTTCTTCTCCTCCAGCTCCGGATAGCCGTCCTTGCACTCGCTTATGACGGTTTTGCTCAAATCCGCGAGGAATTTCCCGTCGATGCCCAGCAGCCTGCCGTGCCTTGCGGCGCGGCGGATCAGACGGCGGAGCACATATCCCCTTCCCTCGTTGGAAGGCATAATGCCGTCGCTGATCATAAAGGTGGAGGAGCGTATGTGATCGGTGATCAGACGGATGGAGACATCCTTCGCCTCCTCCTTTTGATACTCCACGCCGGCGATGGCGCAGATCCGGTCCCTGATAGCCTTCATCGTGTCAATGTCAAACACGGAGTCCACATCCTGCACCACCACGGCCAGGCGCTCCAGCCCCATGCCGGTGTCGATGTTCTTCTGGGCAAGCTCCGTGTAATTGCCGTGGCCGTCGCTGTCAAACTGCGTGAACACGTTGTTCCAGACCTCCATGAAGCGGTCGCAGTCACAGCCCACCTTACAGTCGGGCTTTCCGCAGCCGTACTTCTCCCCCCTGTCGTAGTAGATCTCCGAGCAGGGACCGCAGGGGCCCGCGCCGTGCTCCCAGAAATTGTCGCACGCGCCGTTCTCATCGCGATAAAAGCGGGTGATCCTCTCCGCCGGCACGCCGACCTCGTTCACCCAGATGTCAAACGCCTCGTCATCCTCACAGTAGATGGAGGGATAGAGCCGCTCCGGCTCCATGCCGATCACCTTGGTCAGAAACTCCCAGCTCCAGGCGATGGCCTCGTGCTTAAAATAATCCCCAAAGGAGAAATTTCCCAGCATCTCAAAAAACGTGAGGTGCCTCGCGGTCTTTCCCACGTTCTCTATGTCTCCGGTGCGCACGCACTTCTGGCAGGTGGTCACCCTCCTTTTCGGCGGGATCTCCTGACCGGTAAAATAGGGCTTTAAGGGCGCCATACCGGAGTTGATGATAAGCAGACTGTTGTCATTGTGCGGCACCAGGGAAAAACTCTTCATTTTCAGATGCCCCTTGCTCTCAAAAAAGTCAAGGTACATTCTTCGCAGTTCATTTACGCCACGTTTCTGCATGGTCTTATCCTCCATTGCATTTTTCTGTCACACCGATATAAAAATCACAAACGAATTTTTACCATTTCACATTATAGGAGGTAATTGGGGACTTGTCAATTTTATTTTGGTCACTCTTCCTCCTCGAGGATCTCGTTCAAGGCTTCCCTTGCGTCCCGTATCTCATCGTGCTCTCCCCGCTTGAGCGCCGCCTCAAAGGCCGTAATGTAGTGATCCAGTTTTTTGCGCCTGTCCCCCAGCGCCTCCTCGTACATCCGCTCCGCCCGAAGGAGCACCAGGCGGTTCTCCTCGTAATCTCTCGGCTGTATCTTCAGATAGGCAAGCTCCTCCATGCGCTTTTGGATCTCCTCGTCCGTCATCTGATTGTCCTGTCCCTTGATGATCATCTTCTGGGTCCTGCCGGTGGACACCACCTTGACCTCCACCTCCAAGAGAGAGTTGATATCGTAGGTGTAGGTCACATCCACGGCCTCCTGTCCCCTGGGGGCCCTGGGCACGTCGATCTCGATCTCCCCCAGGTAGAGATTGTTTTTGGCGAAGCGGCTCTCCCCCTGGAGGACCCGCACCCGCACCTTATCCTGGTTGTCCCGAACCGTGAAAAGCCGTTCCGTGTGGCTTGCGGGGATCACCGTGTTGCGCTCGATGATGGGGCAGAATCTTCCGTCCTCAAATTTCCCCTGCTCGTACTCCACGACCACCTCCGTGCCCAGAGTGAAGGAGCATACATCCGTCAGGATGACCTCCTTCACCTCCTCTCTGCGCTCCTTCATAGCCGCCTGCACAGCGGCGCCCAGCGCCACCGTCTCGTCAGGATTCAGCTTGGTGTCCGGAAATTTGCGAAACAGGCGAATCAGGAAATCCCGCACCAGGGAAAGCCTTGTGGCCCCTCCGATCAGGAGCACCTCGTCGATGTCGGAGAGCTTTAAGCCGGCGTCCGACAGACTCTTCTTCACAGGCTCCCGTATCTTTAAAAGAAGCTCCTCGCAGGCGTCCCCGTACTCTTTGCCGGTGATCTCCTCCTCCCTCGTCTCCTCCCGATAGAGAAAGCTCATGGTCACTCTGTCCGCGTCACTGATAGCGCGCTTGGCCTTCTCCGCCTGGCGGTAGAGGCGCACCTGCTCCTTCTCGTCGAGGCTCTGTAAGGACAGGCCGCTCTTTTGGAGAAACAGCTTCGCCATCACCTCCGTGAAATCCTCTCCTCCCAGATAATTGTCTCCGGCCACGGCGCGCACCTCCAGGATATTGTGGTACAGCTCCAGTATGGATACGTCGAAGGTGCCGCCCCCCAGATCGAATACCAGAAAGCGGGTGTCCTTTGTCTTGTCGTACAGCCCATAGGCCACCGCAGCCGCGGTGGGCTCCGAGATCATGCGCTCCACCTTCAGCCCCGCCAGCTCTCCGGCACGCTTGGTAGCTTTCCTGCGCTTGTCGTCAAAATACGCGGGCACGCTGATCACGGCCTCGGTGACCTCCTCGCCCAGGTAGGTCTCCGCATCCTCCTTCAGGGAGCGAAGCACCATGCTGGAGAGTTCCTCCGGCCGAAACCTGCGGCCGCTCAAGACATACTCTCTGTCCGTTCCCATGCTCCGTTTAAAGGTCTGAGCCACCGAGTCCGGGTACAGGCTCATGCGCTCTCTGGCGGTCTCGCCCACATAAACATTGCCCTCCTCGTCCACGCTGACCACGGAGGGCGTCAGATTTTTCCCCAGACGGTTGGGGATGATCTTCGGCTCACCGTCCGCAAAATACGCGATCAGACTGTTTGTCGTTCCCAAATCGATTCCTACTATCATGCCGTATCATTCCTCATCACTTCTATTTGCCGGACGGCAAAAATCTCCGCCGGCCTCTCATCGAAACAGCGTCTTCAGCCGCTCCAAAATACCGCCCCTCTGATCCGCCGCTCTTCGCTCCCGGGGTCTCTCCTCCTGCCCTCCGGACGGCGCGGGCGCCTTGATTTGTCTGCCGTTTTCCACGCACATATTTTGGATCGCCGCCAGATACTCATCCACCGGCTGGCGCTCCAGGTTCTCCTTCATGCGCAAGAGCGCCTCCTTTTGCTTTCCCTGGCGAAGCAGGAATACAATGCGCACCGCCTCCATCTCCTTGCAGACGCAGTGCTGGCAGTGGTGGCAGATCTCCGTCTGCTCCTCCTGATCCAGAAGCTTTTCTATGTAGTCCTCCGGAGCGAAGTAATACGCCGCAAGGATCGCCTGTCGAAGCGCCGCCTTGCTCCGAAAGAGCGGGACCTGGCCGTTTTCTTCCGGCCGCACCGTCTCCTCCCTCGCAAGCTCGTCCCTCATCAGACTTCCAAACACTCTTCCCCTCTCGTCCTGGCCGCTTACAATACAGAGAAAGACGGCATCCCCCATCGTTCCGGCGCCCATGGTCAGATCGTTTGTTTCGTCCCGGGCCAGCGCAAGGATCTTTTCGTAGTATTCCGCCCCCCGGCTGCCGTCCCCGAAGAGAATACTCTGCCAGGCCGCGCGGATGTAAAATTTCTCGTAATCCCAGGCCGTCTTCTGCAAACGGGAGGAAAAAAGGCTCTTCCTCCACTCTTCCAGCAGCTCCTCCGCCCTGGTTCCGTCGCCGGTGAGCTGATAGACATCCATCAGCCGGTCGAACCGCTTAAGCGGGCTGTCCTTCAGACAGGCGTCTATTTTCTGCACCGCGTCCTCGGTCTTTCCGGCCCGAATCATGCAGAGCACCAGCCTCTCCAGGTAGTAGTCGGTCAGATTTTTGTCTGGAAAGGCGCACCAAAACAGCTTCAGCGCATTCTCGTAATCTCCGAGGAGCGAATACAGATCCGACAGATCCAGATAGATGCTGAGCCCCATGTCCTCCTCGCGGTAGAGCAGGGCTCTCTTGAGGTAAAACAAGGCCCTTTCGTAATCGCCCTGATATTTGTACACAAAGCTCAATCCATTCAGGGCGTAGGGGTGACAGGGATTGGCCTGGAGCGCTTTCTCAAAGTCCGCCCTGGCCTCGTCGTAATGTCTCGCGATCCGGTGGAACAGGGCGCGCTCCACCAGCATGTAGGTGCCGGGATACCAGTACAAATATTCCGTCAGGATGGGAAGGCCCTCCTCGTAGGCGGCCATATCGCCGTGCTCCACGCGGACAAAATAGTTTTTGCGAAACGCCTTCACCTTCTCATGCAAGACCTCCGCCTCCGGCGGATTGTGCGTCATCTGGTAGCGGTAAGCGTCCAGGATCACGCTCGACACATGATTTTTTTCGGCCTCCTCCAGCAGAGCCAGAAGATCCTCCCTCCGGTTCAGATCCAAAAATACCTTCGCCACATGCTCGTAGGCTCTGGCATAGCCCGAAAAATACTGAATACAGCTGCGGCCCGCCTGCACCACGCCCGCCGCGTTCCACTGTCTCTGACGGATCTCCAGCTCCGTGGCGAACGCCCCGTACTCCTGAAATTCCTCCACCAGGCGCTGGGTGATCTCCAGTCCCCTCTCGTACTCCTCCATCTCCATATAGATCTGCGCCATCTCCAGATAGATCCCCACATCCTGGGGCGATCCCTTGAGAAGCGCCTTCCTGCCCTCCTCCAGCGCCGCCTCAAAAGCGCTCCGGCGACTGGCGGAACCCTCCTCCAGGCTTTCCGCGACGGCGCGGTGGGACTGCATACGGATGACATGGGACTGCCGGAGGCGGTCCCTGTCCTTTTCCCTCTCCTCCTCGTCCACATCCTTCCGAAGCTTGCCATCCAGCGCCTTCTCCCACAGATCCGCCAGCGCGATGGCGTCATGGTAGTCGGCTCCCTCTATGTAGAGCTTTGCCATAAGCCCCTTATACTCGGCGTCCCTCTCCTCCGGAATCCTGCCGCTTAGCGTCTTTGCAAAGCTCACGCCCTTATGGATCTTTCCGTCCTGCAGATAACACCAGCCAAGCTCCAGTCCCGTCAGGACATCCGACGTCCTCTTATACTCCTCCTCCATCTCCTTCTCAATCTCACGGTTCACCCGTACAAGGATCTCCAGAAAGCTGTCGTCCGCTCCGGAGGAGAGGACCTTTTCCGCGCACTTTTTTGCCCGGTGGTACTCCCCCTTAGACGCATACCACTCGGTCAGCCGGAAGTTTGCCATATAATGGGAATCGTTCTTTTCCTTGAGCTTTTCATAGATCGCCGCCGCTTCCTCCCGCTCCCCGTGGTGCCACAAGATCTCCGCGGTATTGTAGCCCACCATGGGGTCCTCGGGATAACGGTCAAAGAGGCTTTGCATGATTTTGACCGCCTCGTCCGTCCTCTCCTGCATGACCCGCAGGTGAGCCTTGCAGACCTCCATCACGGGGTGAAAGACGGGAAGAGCCTCCGCGTTCTTAAGAAGCTCCTCCGCCTGGTCGATCTCCCGCCCCTGAAGGGCGCTCCAGCAGCGGTCATAATACTGCAGATACAAATCGTAGGGTGCCTCCGGCTCCCCCTCAAACATTGTGAAATCCAAGTCCTCGCCCCTCTCACAGCGGCTCCGGATGTAGCGGACGAAGTCCGCGGGGAATTTCTCCCTGAGCCCCTGGACATCCTCCACAATGTTCAGCTTTTTGTTCAAAAGCCCCCACACCTCGGTGGGCAGCCTGTAGTGATCCATCAGAAAACACAGAAGCTTAAACCGGCAGTTTTCCTCCTCTTCCAGGGACAAAAAGAGATCGTCCGCAAAGAGCTCACGCCATTTGTCCGTGTCACAGCGGGTGTGGATATCTCCATAGATCGCCTCGGCGCGCCGCACCCATTGGCCCGAGGGAGTGTCGTCCGTTTCCTCCGAGCCGTCCTTTGCCTCGTCCTCCGTCCTGGCATAGGCGCGCGCCGCATCGTAGGCCGCCCGCAGTCTCTTGAAGCCCTCCGGATCGTCCTCCGGATTGGTCACGGAAAGCTTCCTCCGATAGGCGTTCCGGATCGCCGTCTCATCCTTTGTCGCCTCAATCTCCAATACCTGAAATATCTCAATCACATCCATGGCAATCCCCACCGTCCGTCCGTTTCATCTTCCATCGTAACACGAATTGTGCAGCTTTTGTGATCCATTTTTTTACACCTGCCAAAACGCCCCTTGCACGAACAGGGAGCAGAACCGGATTCTGCCCCCTGTCTTCATGCACCTTCGTCTCAAAAGACGAATTTATCCGCAAAATAAGCATCCAGCTCCGAGATCTTCACGCGCTCCTGCTCCATGGAATCCCGAAAACGCACCGTCACGCAGCCGTCCGTCTCCGAGTCAAAATCGTATGTAACGCAGAAGGGAGTCCCGATCTCATCCTGGCGGCGGTAACGCTTGCCGATATTCCCCCTGTCGTCAAACTCACAGTTATATTTTTGGGAAAGCTCCGCGTAGATCTTCTCCGCTCCCTCGTTCAGCTTCTTGGAGAGGGGAAGCACGCCGATCTTCACGGGCGCAAGCGCCGGATGGAACCTGAGGACCGTGCGCATGTCGCCGCCCTCCAGCTCCTCCTCGTCGTAAGCCGCGCAGAGGAATGCCAAAACCACTCTGTCCGCGCCCAGCGAGGGCTCGATCACATAGGGGATGTACTTCTCCTTCTTCTCATCGTCAAAATAGGACATATCCTCACCGGAGGTGTTCTGGTGCTGGGTCAGGTCATAGTCCGTCCGGTCCGCAATGCCCCAGAGTTCCCCCCAGCCGAAGGGGAACAGAAATTCTATGTCCGTGGTGCCCTTGCTGTAGAAGCAGAGCTCCTCGGGGGAATGGTCGCGCAGACGCATCTCCTCCTCCTTGATTCCCAGGGAGAGGAGCCAGTCGCGGCAGAAGCCTCTCCAGTACTGGAACCACTCCAGATCCGTCCCCGGCTCGCAGAAAAACTCCAGCTCCATCTGCTCAAACTCTCTGGTCCGGAAGGTAAAGTTGCCGGGTGTGATCTCGTTTCTAAAGGATTTCCCGATCTGGCCGATGCCGAAGGGGATCTTCTTGCGGGAAGTCCTCTGGACATTCTTAAAATTGACAAAAATTCCCTGGGCCGTCTCAGGTCTTAGGTAGACCGTATTCTTGGCGTCCTCCGTAACGCCCTGAAAGGTCTTGAACATCAGGTTAAACTGGCGGATATCCGTAAAATTGTGCTTGCCGCAGCTGGGGCAGGGGATCCGGTTCTCCTCCACAAAGTTCTTCATCTTCTCCTGGCTCCACGCATCCACGCTCTCCTCCAGGGCGATGTCGTGTTCCTCACAGTAGTCCTCGATCAGCTTGTCCGCACGGAAACGTTCATGGCACTCCTTACAATCCATCAGCGGATCGGAAAAACCGCTGAGATGGCCGCTTGCCACCCAGGTCTGAGGGTTCATGAGGATCGCGCAGTCCACACCCACGTTATACGGATTCTCTTGCACAAATTTCTGCCACCAAGCCCTCTTTACATTGTTCTTCAGCTCCACGCCGAGATTGCCGTAATCCCAGGTGTTGGCCAGACCGCCGTATATCTCGGAGCCGGCGTATATAAACCCTCTCGCCTTAGAAAGTGCCTGAATTTTTTCCATTGTCTTTTCCATGATAAACAATCTCCCGTCTTTTTATTTTTTCATGAGGATGATGCCGGTCCCCTGACAGCCGCTCATATCCACGCTTCCGTCCTCGTTGAGCACCGCGCCCTCGCTCAAATAGGCCACGCTGTAAGGACAGTAAAAAAGGATGGGCTCGTCGGTGACGATCACATGCTGCTTTAGAGCCAGCCGCAGGAAATCCTCCGCTGCCTCAGAGCCGTCCTTCACGCTGACCATGGGCTCGGACAGCGGATATCCGGCCGCAGCGGCCTCCTCCACCGTCCCGTAGAAAAGCTTTGTGTCGTTATAGACGCAGTAGCTCTCCACACTGTCATATTCCAGATGGATCATCACCCGGGACGGATCGCTCTCTAAAAGCTCCACGGACGCTACCTCGATGGCGTCCTCATCCCCTCCCGAGGAGGCATTGTAGGCCGCCGTCTCCTCCTTCACCATGGTCTCCAGCTCGGAGATATCATAGTAATCCCTGGCAAATCCGCCCACCAGATAGGAGGTGACCGTCCCCTTTCGGCCGACCGACAGCGTGGTGTCCGTGATCGTATCCGGCCCCTCTGCCTGTCCGCAGCCCGTCAGAAAAGCCGCGCAGAGAAGCAGGCACAGTCCGGTTTTTCCAAATTTTTTCATATAGCAGCCTCCTTCCCGCCCTCCGTTTTCCATTCCTTATCTCCATCTCATAACAATATAGAATTTTAACACAGTGTTTCCAGTATTTCAAGACTTTTGAAAGAACGATCCATAAAGCGCTTTCGATAATCCTGTGCCACCTTCGACAATTCTTTTAACACAGAGTCCGCCACCGTAAAGGTATAAAGCTTCTCAATGGGGCTGCTTTCTATGTAGTGCAGCGCGTAGACGGTGGACTCCTGAAGCTCCCTGTCGGACGGGACGCCGGGAAACTCTCCGTTCACCGCGATCGCTCTCAGCTCATAGATACATCTCACCAGGGGCTTGGGCAGCGCCGGCGCGCACAGCGCGCGAAGGGACTGGTAGAGAAGCTTTAGCATCTCCCTCTCATCATTGTTCTCACGGGTGTAATAGTCCGCCACCTCCGCAAAATACATGCCGTAGTAGGCGCCCTCATAATCGGTCATAAGCCCCTCAAAATAATTCTGAATCTCCGCCTCCGCCAGCGTGTAGGAATCTCTCCCCTCATACAGCTTGAAGGTCCCGAAGCAAAAGGGATTGGTTGCCGCCGCCAGCCGGCTGTTTGGTTTTCTGGCGCCCCTGGCAAACGCGGCGATCTTCCCTCTCTCCCTTGTGAGCAGACAGACACGTCTGTCATATTCCGCGATAGGAGCCTGTTTCAATATCATTCCTGTCACATACACAAATTCCTGCATAAGGACTCTCTTTCGACTTCCCTTCCTCCCCCTTTACGGCCCCGTCGTCCGCTTCCCCGCGGTGGGCGCTGTAGGTGAGATAATCCTGGATCCTTCCGGTACTCTCAAACTGCTTCCAGTAATTTGCGCTCTGCATCTTTAGCTACCCCCTGATCCGCCTTTATCACCAGTGCTGACACCGTCCTCGTGCCGCTGCATCGGGCTAAGAATAGGGTTTGCATTTTTGGGTTTTCTATGCGCCCTGCCCCTCAAGAACGCAGATCCATATCCTGGGGATTATATCCAAAATTTTTCAGGAGAAAATCACTGTCCCTCCAGTCCTTTTTCACCTTCACCCAGAGCTGAAGGTTCACCTTCCGCTCCAGCAGATCCTCGATCTCCGGACGCGCCTTGGAGCCGATCTGTTTGAGCATACTGCCGCCCTTTCCGATCACAATGCCCTTGTGGGACTCTCTCTCACAGATGATCGTCGCCTCGATGTCCCAGACCTTTCCCCTATCCTTCATGCTCTCGATGCAGACGGCGATGCCGTGGGGGATCTCCTCGGAGAGCAGCCTAAGCGCCTTCTCCCGTATCAGCTCGGCCACGATCTGGCGCATGGGCTGATCCGTGATCGTGTCCTCATCGTAGAACGCCGGGCCATAGGGAAGATACTTCAAAATACACTGCACCAGCGTATCCGTGTTGTCGCCCCGCAGGGCGGACAGCGGCACGATCTCCTGAAAGTCCATCTCTTTCCTGTAGGTGTCGATACACTTGAGAACGTCCTCCCGCTTCACGGTGTCCGTCTTGTTGATCACCAGGATCACCGGCGTCTTTATTTTCTTCAGCCGTTCGATGATGTGGCGCTCTCCCGCGCCGATAAAGGTGGTGGGCTCCACCAGCCACAGCGCCACGTCCACCTCTTCAAACGTCCGCTCCGCCACGTTCACCATATAGTCTCCCAGCTTATTCTTCGCCTTGTGGATCCCCGGCGTGTCCAGAAACACGATCTGTCCCTCCGGCAGCGTGAGCACCGTCTGAATCCGGTTCCTTGTGGTCTGCGGTTTGTTGGATGTGATCGCGATCTTCTGTCCGATCAGGCGGTTCATCAAAGTGGATTTCCCCACGTTCGGCCTTCCGATCAATGTGGCAAATCCCGATTTGTACGCATTGTTTTTACTCATGATTTCTTCTCGTCTTTCCGGTCATTCTCCCCCTGCGCCGTCGAATCCTTCAAAACCGGAAGGCTCCGCGCCGTCCGCTTCTTTTCCTGTCTGACATAAATATGTCTCACAATCAGCCAGACAACTCCGGTAAAGGCCGCCGTCGCCAAAAGGATCACAACCAGATAGGGCAGATGGATCACGAACCAAATCCCAAATTCTCCGGCGCCGTCGACAATATTCTCCACGCTGTCCGCAAATCCCTCGCCCATACGCTGTCCGGCGGTCCGCTCCTCCACCGGCGTGAGCTCCTGCACCTCCTCCACGGAAAGGTCCACCGTACTGTAGTCCACCTGATTGTCGTAGGTGCGAAGCTGGGACTCCATGCTCTCTATCTGATACCGCACCTCGGAGAGCCTTCCCTCTATGGTGATGATGTCCTCGATGTTTTCCGCCCGCTCCATCAGCTCCATCAGGCGGTCCCGCTCTGTCTCCAGAGCCTTCCTCCTGCTCTCAAGATCCACGTAGGTGAGCGTCACATCCTCCACGTACTCGCTGCTTCTCACCACGTTGCCGATGTCGGACACCGTGTCCAGAAAGGACGGAAGGCGGTCCTGGGGGATGCGTATCGAGAGCGTCGCATTGCGGCGGCTCCGGCCGCCGGAGTAGCTGCTGCCGTTGTAAATATCCATGCTCTCTATGTATCCGCCAAGCTCCTCCACCCGATCCTCCAGAGCCTCCATCAGAGTGTCAAACTCCTTTGTCTCCAGCGACATGTTCACGGTCTTTATCAGCTTGCGGGAGGTGTCCGAAATCTCTGTCTTTTCATTCACGCTCCCCTCGCCCGCCGTCTCCTCCACCGCGGCTCCTCCGACCATGACGGATCCGTTCTCCATCGGCGCGATCGCCATATCATAGTCTGCCGTTGCGTAAGACTCCGCGCTCCGCTCCACCATGGCGCTGTCCTTTGCACTGCCTCCGCAGGCGGAAAGGGACAGCGAAAGCCATACCGCCAACCCCGCCGCCATCCGGCTCTTCGTCAAATGTTTCGATGTCTTCATTGCGTTCTCCTTTCCCAAAATCCGGTTTTACCGTTTTCAGGCGTATGCGAAATAAATTTTTTTCTCTTTTACAGACGCCAATTCTTAAAATAAGTTCTCTATTTTCTGAAAGATACGTTCCTCTTCTTTAATTTTGACAGCGCTGCCCACCACGCAGAGCATCTCCTCCTCCATGAACGCCCGAATATAATCGGAAAGGGCCCGAATATCCGCGGGCGTCGCGTTTAGGATCTCCTCTCTCTCCGTCTGCAGCATCCCCTGGGTGAGCCCCGTCATATAGGCGCTCAGAGAAAAGAGCCCCTTTGCCGCCGGATTCATCGGCATATCCAGATCGCTGACCGCGCCGATAATATACTGCGTCATCACACGCTCGTCCGCGTCAAAAGCCTCCACGGCCTCCGCCGCCTTCTCGTAGGTCTCGATCGTCTGCAGCAGGTTGGGATCGCGGTAGGACACAAAATAGCTCTCCCCCGTCCTGCCAAAATTGCACATACAGCCGTAAGCGCCGCCCTTTACCCGCACGTTGACCCACAAATACTCGTACCCCATGATCACCTTGAGCACCTTGAGAGCGCCTCTGTAGGGAAGCCCCCTGTCCTGATAGTTTCCCGCGCGGCACACATACTGCACCTGGCCGGAGGTCATAAACCCTTCGTTCTTCTTCTCCGCAAGCGGCAGAAACCGGACCTTCTCCACGGGATCGCTAAAGAGCCTCTCCTTCAGGCTTTCTATGGGGGCGTCCAGACGAGACAGCGCCTCCTCTTCGCCGACAAAATCTATCATCAGATTCTCCCTGCGAAAGATCCTTTTGGCGAGGGCCTGCAGCTTCCCCACAAGCTCCTCCTTCCGCTCCTCAAAATGCGCCTCCAGATCCGCCACCAGACGGTAGAAGGGAATCCCCGAGAGCTCCTCGTTGATCCGCCCCACCACGCTTCCGTAGGACAACGCGCGCCCCACCGCCAGCGTGTGGCAGGCGTCCATCATCTGCATCTGCATACGGGACTTTCCCTCCGCGAGGATCTCATACAATCTCTTGGTATCTGTAAAATCGCTGGTCAGCGCGATCTCCTCCATGAGGCCGACGGTCTCTTCCAGATGGGG
The DNA here is from genome assembly GCA_947631615.1 of uncultured Acetatifactor sp. Lineage (GTDB taxonomy): Bacteria > Bacillota > Clostridia > Lachnospirales > Lachnospiraceae > Acetatifactor. The sequence goes on along the minus strand of CANRLX010000007.1, from coordinate 12,588 downwards.
GTACAGCGCCTTGGCCTTCAGATCCAGGGTCGACCGACAGCGCCCCTTTTCGGTCAGGGAGGCGTAGACATTGGTCACCGCCGACATTCCGCCCGTCACCAGATTCATCTCGTTAAAGAGATCCCCGTAGCTGTGATACGCGGTGTTCATCATCCCGAGGCATCCCTTCAGGATCCCCACATAGGGAAAATATTCCGCGGGGATATCGTCCAGAGAAAAGATCAGCCGCAGATAGCCGATACCGTTGGTGGACAGCCTGTGATACAAAAGCCGGGTGTCGCCAACGAAGCGCTCCTCGTTTACAAACAAGGGGGCTGTCCTTTTCAGATCCGCCCTGGTAAGCAGCGGGATCTTCCTCAGATCCTCCTCGGCGTCCTCCTTCTCCTGAAACTCGCGAAGAGCCCTGTATTTCTCCTCGATCTCCCGAAGCTCCTCCCTGGTCATGGAGGCTTTCCTGGCGGAGAGCTCTTTTCGGGCCGCCTCCTCCCGCTCCTCCAAAAGCCCGGGACAGGGCTTTAAGATCACAACGCTCCTGTGGGGATTGTCCAGCAGATACCTCTTTACCAGCCCCTCAAAATAACCGGTCCCCGCCTTCTCTCTGAGCGACGTATAGGTCGCGTTTGCCTCGATGTGCAGAAACGGTTTTCTCTCGTCGTAGAGCCAGCTGTCCAGCATTTGAAGCCCGTACATCAGCCCCTTGGGAGTCGAGCCGAAATCCGCCTCCCGATAGCGAAACTCATAGTAGTTGATAGCGGCGAGAAGCGCCTTCTCGTCAAATCCCTTCTCCACGATGCCCGAGAGCACCTCCCGAACCGTGTCAAGAAACGCCTGCTCCCTGTCCACGGTGGTGTCCTTTGCGACAAAGCTGAAAAAGGGCTGCCGGATGCCGTTCTCATAATAGCTGTACACATCCTTGCCGATCCCCCGCTCCACAAGGGCCTTCTTGACAGGCGCGCCCGGCGCGGTACACAGGGCATAATCCAGAATGTCAAAGGCGATATACAGCTCCCTGTCCAGGCTGTCCCCGACGGACAGATTCAAAGACAGGAAGGTGTTTTCCTCCTCATTCTCGCCCTCATTCAAAGGATATTCCTTCACCACCCGCACCGGCCCGTCAAAGGCAGGTTCCGTGCCAATCTCCGAGTCCACCGCCCTCTCCTCAAAGCGCGACAGATAATGCTCATCGATAAACTGCAGCTTCTCCGCCATATCCATGTCGCCGTAGAGATAGATATAACTGTTGGAGGGATGATAGTAATTTTTGTGAAACTCCAAAAACTGCCCGTAGGTCAGCTGGGGTATCACGGCCGGATCCCCGCCGGACTCACAGCGGTAGGCGGTATGGGGATAGAGGGAGCTCATCATCTCCCGCTCCAGCACGTCGTCGGGCGAGGAGAAGGCGCCCTTCATCTCGTTGTAGACCACGCCGTTTATCTTGAGCTCGCCGGTTCCCTCCTCCAGCTCGTAATGCCAGCCCTCCTGACGGAAAATGGACTCATTTCCGTAGATATTGGGGAAGAAAACGGCGTCCAGGTATACATGGATCAGGTTTTGAAAGTCCTTGTCGTTGCAGCTCGCCACCGGATAGACGGTCTTGTCCGAGTAGGTCATAGCATTCAAAAAGGTGTTCAGGGAGCCCTTCACCAGCTCCACAAAGGGATCCTTCACGGGAAATTCCCGAGAGCCGCACAGCACGGAATGTTCCAAAATATGCGCCACGCCGGTGGAATCCTCCGGCGGCGTGCGAAATCCGATGTAAAACACCTTGTTCTCATCGTCGTTGGACAAAAGCGCCACTCTCGCCCCCGTCTTTTTGTGCCTGCACAGATACGCGAGGCTTCCGATGTCCTGGATTGGTCTCTTTTCTATCACCTCATAGGCTGTCAGATCTTCCACATTCATTGATCGTGTTCTCCTTTTTTTACGAAATTGGCTGGCCTCCGGTGCCTTACAGAGCCAGCATCGCCAGCTTGCTCACCTTGAGCTCCTGTATGACGATCCCCTTTTTTTCCTTCTCGGCGGGCGAAATTTCAGCGAGCTGCCCGACCGTGAGCGTGCGCGTGGTATACTCCCTCTTTGTCTTTCCGGTGAGCGTGCGCTTCTCCTCGATCACGTTCACCTTGACGCGGGCCTTCAGCTGCCCGTAGATCTGTATCAGAAAGCTGTCCGGCGCAAGAAAATACAGATGGCTCTCCAGCGTATCCTCCGCGTCCGCCTTCGGCAGTATATAGCGTTCCACGATCATCCGGAATTTAAACGCGATCTCCTCCTCCGAAAGGATCTCCCCCAGGGTGTATTTCGCCCCGATATACAGAGAGCTCACATCCTGCATACAGTACTTATAATCCTCGTAAACGGTCCTTTTCATCCTGCCGTTCCTCTCCGTCACTCAATATACTCGATCTGAAATCCGCTGATGCGCACAGCGTCTCTTATCGTATTCTCCGACATGCCCGTCTCGGCCGCAAGCTCCTCCACCGTCACCTTGCGCTTGAGCTCCTCCGAGAGGGCCTTTGCCTTTTTCAGGACTTTATTGACCCGGTCTAACGCGCGTTTGTCAACCCGTTCCCGATCGACATTCTCTCGGATATGCTCCTCCATGGCATCCATGATGAGCTTCCCCAGCATACCGTCCGCCTCCCCGGGCGTCTCCATGCTGCCCAGCATCGTGACCCCGACCGTCAGCGCCATATTGCCCTCCCCGATCAGATCCTCCAAAAAAACGCCCTGTCCGGTATAGATCTTCGCAATGTCGACCACGTCCCGCAGATATATTTCGATCAGTCTCCTCTGGGCGTCCGCCTCCCCCGCCATCGCGGAAAGGGTGACCGCCTCCTTCTCACCGCTTGTGTAAGAGGGCAGAAGCTCGATCTGATCCAGGTAATTCTGCAGGTAGCTTTTCTCCTTGTCCGTCAGATAGTCGTCCAGATCCACCGGCTCTCCGATCCCGACCTTATGCTTGACCAGATAGTCAAACACGAGCTGCATCTGGCCGCTGTCCAGCGAAAGCGGCGCAAAAGCCTCCATGACCTGCGCCTCGCTCACGCAGTTTCCCTGCTCCGCAGCCGTCCTTTGAACCTGCTCCAGGGTTTTGGCAAACAATTCTTCCCGATTCATATTCGTCCTCTTTTTCTTCTCTCTACTTTACATGGGAATGGGTAAACAAATGATACTGACAGTACTCATAATTTCCGTTACACTTGGAACAAAACCGAAACTCCAGATCCGGAGAGTCCTCGTCCGTCCTCCCGCAGATAGCGCACTTGTGCCTGGTGACGGCGCTGTTTCTTTTGACCTCGTTTCGGAATTTGGTCCTCCGCCTGATCTGCTTGGGCGACATGACCACCCTCTTGATGTTGACCAGGTAAAACACCAGGAAGTTTAAGAGGGAAGCGCCCACGGCCACCTTGGTGAACACTCCTCCCGTAAGCATCATAAAGAGCATCAGGATCCCGTCCAGGATTCCCATCCACTTCATCTTCACCGGTATCACAAACATGAGGAGCACCCTGGCCTCCGGATAGGTGGCGGCAAACGCCAGATATATGGAGAGGTTGATGTAGTAGGTGCTGAACATCAGGGAGCCTATCGTCATGAACGTGTCAAAGGGAAGCTGTATCCCCTCAAGCATCACCGGCGAGGGGCCGCCGTTCCAAATGTAGTAAAATCCCAGACACAAAAAGCTGCCCACCACGGTAAAGACCATTCCGGACAACAGATACACGTTGTACCGATAGGTCCCCCAGGTGCGCTCCAGCGTGGTGCCAATGCTGTAGTAGAAAAACAGCATGATGATGGTAAATAAATCCAGCGTTGAGGGCGGTATGATCAGCCAAGTCACCAGACGCCAGATCTGCCCGTGCAGGATCTTCCAAGGGTCTAATGACAGATAGAGCAGGAAGTTTCCGTTGATCAGCTGTATGATGTAGCCCGCCACATAGAACAGGATCAATACCAGCGTCAGATTGGGGATCGCGTATTTCCCGAATTTCTTTTCAAAGTTACTCATAGTCCACCTCCGTATAAAAGCGCCTGCAAGGCGCGCCGACACCTTTCAGTCATGTTGAGGGAGCGGCCGGAATACATTTTAACGACTCCGGCTCCCCAGACAATCACTCCTAACACTCATAATATTGTATCATTCCTCCTCCCATAAGTAAACCAAGCAATTTCCAATACCGGAATTTTTTATGGAAATTTCCTTAATTTTTATAAAGTTTTTACCGGTTTTCTTCATTGCATTTTCGCGATATGTGTCGTATAATACCAAAGTGTGTCGTTTCTTATGTTTATCATTTATTTATTTTATACTTTGCTTTATACTTCGATAAATCTGCATTTCACTTTCACAGAAAGGTATGGTTATCATGATGGATTTCTCGCAAAAATATGCAGCCCTTGGGATCGACATCGGCTCTACCACAGTGAAGATTGCTATTTTGGATGAAGATCACACGATTTTGTTTTCGGATTACCGGCGTCACTACGCCAACATTCGGGAGACCCTCTCGGCCCTTTTGGGGGACGCATACAAAAAGCTCGGCAACCTGACGCTTCGCCCCATGATCACCGGCTCCGGAGGGCTCACCCTCGCCAATCACCTGGGGGTCCCCTTCACGCAGGAGGTGATCGCGGTGGCCACCTCCCTAAAGGAGCTCGCTCCCAAGACGGACGTGGCCATAGAGCTCGGCGGGGAGGACGCCAAGATCATCTACTTTGAGGGCGGCAACGTAGAACAGAGAATGAACGGGATTTGTGCCGGCGGCACCGGCTCTTTCATCGACCAGATGGCCTCTCTCCTCCAGACAGACGCCTCCGGTTTAAACGAGTATGCCAAGGATTACCGGTCACTGTATTCCATCGCCGCGCGCTGCGGCGTGTTCGCCAAGACGGATATCCAGCCCCTGATCAACGAGGGCGCCACCAAGGAGGATCTGGCGGCATCCATCTTTCAGGCGGTGGTCAACCAGACGATCAGCGGCCTTGCCTGCGGCAAACCGATCCGCGGCCACGTGGCGTTCCTGGGCGGTCCCCTGCACTTTCTGTCCGAGCTGAAGGCCGCCTTTATCCGCACGCTGAACCTGGACGAGGAGCACATCATCGACACCGAAAACTCCCACCTGTTCGCCGCCATCGGCTCCGCGCTGAATGCGGACGCGAAGGTCTCCTACACCATGGAGGAGATGGTAAACAAGCTCTCCTCAGACATTCACATGGAGTTTGAGGTGGAGCGCATGGAGCCCCTCTTTGCGGACGAGGATTCCTATCGGAAATTCTGTGCCCGCCACAGCAGGCACCACGTGGGCACCGGAGATCTCACCTCCTACCACGGCAACGCGTTCCTCGGCATCGACGCCGGTTCCACCACCACCAAGATCGCTCTGGTGGGCGAGGACGGCTCCCTGCTCTATTCCTTCTACAGCAACAACGACGGCAGCCCCTTAAAGACCGCCATCCACTCCATCAAGGAGATCTACTCTCTGCTTCCGGAGGATGTGCGGATCGTCCGCTCCTGTTCCACCGGCTACGGGGAGGCTCTGTTAAAGGCCGCCTTTCTTTTGGACGACGGCGAGGTGGAGACCGTGGCGCACTATTACGCCGCCGCCTTCTTCGATCCGAATGTAGACTGCATCCTGGACATCGGCGGCCAGGATATGAAGTGTATCAAGATCAAGAATCAAACGGTGGACAGCGTCCAGCTAAACGAGGCCTGCTCCTCCGGCTGCGGCTCCTTTATCGAGACCTTCGCCAAGTCCTTAAACTATTCCGTGCAGGACTTTGCCGGAGAAGCGCTCTTTGCCAAGCACCCCATCGACCTGGGGACCCGATGCACTGTGTTCATGAATTCCAAGGTGAAGCAGGCCCAGAAGGAGGGGGCGTCCGTGGCGGACATCTCCGCGGGCCTGGCCTACTCCGTGATCAAAAACGCTCTCTTTAAGGTAATCAAGGTGTCCGATGCCTCGGAGCTCGGCAAAAACATCGTGGTGCAGGGCGGCACCTTCTACAACGACGCCGTGCTCAGAAGCTTTGAGAAGATCGCCGGATGCGAGGCGATCCGCCCTGACATCGCGGGCATCATGGGCGCCTTTGGCGCGGCCCTGATCGCCAGGGAGCGCTACGAGGAGGGCTATGAGACCACCATGCTGACCTTTGATCAGATCTGCGAGCTGCAGTTTGAAACCAGCATGGCAAAATGCCGCGGCTGCACCAACAGCTGCCGGCTGACCATCAACAAGTTTTCCGGAGGCCGTCAATTTATCTCCGGCAACCGATGCGAGCGCGGCATCGGCGGTCAAAAAAATGCCAAAAACGTTCCTAATCTGTTTGAATATAAGCTCAAGCGGATCTTCTCCTACGAGGCTCTGGCGCCGGATCAGGCGCCCAGGGGCGTGGTCGGGATTCCGCGCGTTTTGAATATGTACGAGGACTATCCCTTCTGGCACGTGTTTTTTACCCGCCTCGGCTATCGGGTGGTGCTCTCCCCCAACTCCACCCGCAAAATCTACGAGCTGGGGATCGAGTCCATTCCCAGCGAGTCCGAGTGCTATCCGGCCAAGCTGGCCCACGGCCACGTGACCTGGCTGATCCGGCAGGGGGTGAAATTTATCTTCTACCCCGCGCTGTTCTATGAGCGCGACGAGGTGAAGGGCGCCAACAACCACTACAACTGTCCCATCGTGACCTCCTACTCGGAGAACATCAAAAACAACGTGGAGGAGATCAGCGAGGGCCAGATCACCTTCCGCAATCCCTTCCTGTCCTTCCGGGATCTGGGCACTGTCACCGAGGCCCTGACCAAAGAATTTTCAGAGATCCCCTCCTCGGAGGTCGAGGAGGCGTGCCGGGCGGGCTGGGAAGAGCTCGCCCGCGCCAGAGACGATATGAGGAAAAAGGGCGAGGAGGTCCTGAAATACTTAGAGGAGACCGGAAAGCGGGGGATCGTTCTGGCGGGACGTCCCTATCACATCGATCCGGAGATCAACCACGGCATCCCCGAGCTGATCACCTCCTATGACATCGCCGTTTTGACGGAGGATTCCGTCTCCCACCTGGGCGCGCCGGAGCGGCCGTTAATCGTGTCCGACCAGTGGATGTACCACTCCCGTCTCTACGCCGCCGCAAGCTACGTGAGGACGGTGGAAAATCTGGATCTGATCCAGTTAAACTCCTTCGGCTGCGGCCTGGACGCCGTGACCACGGACCAGGTAAACGATATCCTGTCCGGCTCCGACAAGATCTACACCTGTTTAAAGATCGACGAGGTGAACAACCTTGGCGCCGCAAGGATCCGCATCCGCTCCCTGCTCTCCGCTCTTCGGGTCCGCGAAAAGCTGGGACGGAAGCGCACCATCCGCTCGGCGGCCATTGAAAAGAAGCCCTTTACGGAAGAGATGCGCGGCAGCTACACCATCCTCTGCCCCCAGATGTCGCCCATCCACTTTGAGATCCTGCAGCCCGCCTTCAACGCCTGCGGCTACAATTTCGAGGTGCTGGGAAACGACAACAAGCACTCTGTGGACGTGGGACTGAAATATGTAAACAACGACGCATGTTATCCCTCCCTGCTGGTGGTGGGACAGATCATGGAGGCGCTTCTGTCCGGCAAATACGACGTGAACCGGACCGCCATCATCATGACCCAGACCGGCGGCGGCTGCCGTGCCACCAACTACGTGGGCTTTATCCGCCGCGCGCTGGAGAAGGCGGATATGGCACAGATCCCCGTGATCTCCTTAAACCTAAACGGCATGGAAAAAAATCCCGGCTTTAAGCTGAATGCCGACCTGATGCTGCGCGCCGCCCTGGGCGCCGCCTTCGGCGATATCTTCATGCGCTGCGTCTACCGTATGCGGCCCTACGAGGCCGTGCCCGGCAGCGTGGACGCCCTGCATGACAAATGGCGCAGGGAGGTCATCCAGTTTGTGACCGCCAAGCATGTCCGGATCTCAAAATTTAACCGGATGTGCCGCCAGATCATAAAGGACTTTGACTCCGTTCCCACCCTGGATATCCAAAAGCCCCGGGTGGGCATCGTGGGCGAGATCCTGGTGAAATTCTCCCCCGCCGGCAACAACCACCTGGTGGAGCTCCTGGAGGCGGAGGGCGCGGAACCCGTGGTTCCGGATCTGATCGACTTTCTGCTGTACTGCTTCTACAACCAGATCTACAAGGCAGAGCACTTCGGCACCAGCAAGCGTGCCGCCAGGCTCTCCAGGCTGGGGATCTGGGCTGTCGAAAAGATCCTGCGGGGCGCGGCGGTAAAGGCGTTTGAGGAGAGCGAGCACTTCGACCCGCCCACCTCCATCTATCGGATCGTCTCCTACGCGGAGCCCATCGTCTCCATCGGCAATCAGACCGGCGAGGGATGGTTTCTGACCGGCGAGATGGTGGAGCTGATTCGGGAGAACGTCCCCAACATCGTCTGCACCCAGCCCTTCGGCTGCCTTCCCAACCATGTGGTGGGGAAGGGCGTGATCAAGGCGCTGCGCAAGGCTTATCCGGAGTCCAACATCGTGGCCATCGACTACGATCCCGGCGCCAGCGAGGTGAACCAGCTAAACCGCATCAAGCTGATGCTTTCCACTGCCCAGAAAAATCTTTTGCAGAAGGCTTAAGGAAAAATACTTTGTAAAAAAATACAAAAAGCGGGCGCCGTTTCTCCGGCGCCCGCCTGTCTTTTGCAAAACCCATTCCACGCCCCTTAGGAAGCGTTTTCCGCGCGGTTTTCAATGTACTGCTGCAGCATCTCCACTACTTCTTCCGGCGCAAGCCCCGCGTCCTCGATCAGATCGCTGACCGCCTCCAGCTCCTTGCGCCGCTTTTCGTCATACAATTCCGCAAGCTCCCTCTTCTCCGATTCCACTCGGGTCATCAGCGCGGAGATCAGCTCCTCCTTGGCCGAGATCTTTTCTTCTATGGTCTTTCTCTGTCCTCTCGCCATATGGTTACCTCCTGTCCATCTCTTCGGATTTCATATTTCAACAGCGTCCCTGGGACACTATCGTATACTACAGTATATGGACAAGACTGGCAAAATATACCTGCACGCGGCAAAAAATTCCAGGGGTTTTCCTTTAAACCAAATCGTAGGGCGTCATCTGGTACACGTAGTAATTGAGCCAGTTGCTGTAGAGGTTGTTGCTGTGCGAGCGCCACTGAAGCAGCGGCTTCTGGCTGGGATCGTCATCCGGATAATAGTTGTAGGGCACCTGGATCGGCAGGCCCTTGTTCAGATCCCTGTGGTACTCGTTGTGCAGCGTGTATCTGTCATACTCCGGATGGCCGCTCACAAAGATCTTTCGCCCCTCCTGCGCGATAGCGAGAAAGACGCCCGCCGTTTGCGACTCCGCAAGCACCGTCAGCTCCTTACAGGCATGGATCGCCTCCGCCGGCGTCTCCGTATGTCTGCTGTGGGGCGCCAGGAAGATATCGTCGAAGCCTCTGACCAGCGGGATCTTCCGGTTCGCCACCCGATGCTCGTAGACCCCGAAGAGCTTTTGGGGGAGCTGTCTTTTGTTGATGCCGTAATAATGGTAATATCCCGCCTGGGCCGCCCAGCAGATATGTAACGTGGACGTCACATGCGTCTCCGCCCAATCCAGGATCTCACAGATCTCCTCCCAGTAGTCCACCTCCTCAAACGCGATGTCCTCCACCGGAGCGCCGGTGATGATCATCCCGTCGTACTTGTTCTGCCGGATATCGTCGATGGTGGTATAAAACTTGTTCAGGTGGCTGGACGGCGTATTCAGGGACAGATGGCTCTTTGCGTGCACAAAGGTCACATCGATCTGGATCGGCGTGTTGGACAGCGCGCGCAGAAGCTGAAGCTCCGTATCCTGTTTCAGGGGCATATTATTTAAGATCAAAACCTGCAGGGGACGGATATCCTGGTGCATGGCCCGAAATTCATCCATGACAAAGATATTTTCATTCTCCAATATTTCTCTCGCCGGCAGATCTCTCTGTATTCTGATGGGCATAACAATTCCTCGCTTCTCAAATTCTGTTCTCTTTTACGGGCGCCTTCCGGGCCTCTTTTTCTTTAGCTCTGTTCCCGCCCGAAATAGCGCTCCAGAAACTCCTCCTCCGTAAGCACCGGCACCTGGAGCTCCCTGGCCTTCTTATTCTTCGTGGAGCCGGAGGCGCTATCGTTGTTGATCAGACAGGTAGTCTTGCCGGTGACGCTCCCCGTCACCTTTCCGCCCCGCCTCTCGATCTCCTCCTTCAGCTCCCCGCGGCTGCCGTAGTGATTCAGGCTGCCGGTGACGACGAACACAAGGCCCGCCAGAGTCTGGCTGTCCTCGTCCACCTGGGGCTTCTCCAGATCGAGCTCTGAAAGAAGCCTGTCAAGCCTTTTCAGGTTCTCCGGATCCCCCATATACTCTGCAAAGGCCGTGGCGATCACCTCGCCCACGCCCTCTATGGCACTCAGAGTCTCCACGTCCGCGCTCTTTAACCTCTCCAGATCATAGTCAAAGTGGCGGCACAGCATCTTGGCGTTTGCCGCGCCGATGTTGGCGATGCCCAGCGCATAGATCAATCTGGGAAGGGTGGTCCTTCGGGATGCGTTGACGCTGTCCTCCAGGTTCCGATAGGACTTCTCGCCGAACCCTTCCATCTGGATGATCTTCTGCCGGTGGCGGTCCAGGTGATAGAGATCCGCGTACTCTCGGATAAAACCTCTGTCAATAAATTTTTCCAGAGTCGCCTCGGAGAGTCCGTCAATGTTCATAGCGTCGCGGCTGGCAAACAGGGTGAACGCTTTGATGCTCTTGGCCGGACATTTCCCGTTGACGCAGTACAGAGACTGCACCTCGTTGATCTGCCGGATCTGGGTCGGCTGCCCGCAGACCGGACAGACCTTTGGGATCTCCACCGTGTCGCTCCCCGTCAGGTTCTCCGCGATCTGGGGGATGATCATATTGGCCTTGTACACGGTGATGCGATCGCCAATCCCAAGCTTCAGCCCCCGAAGGATGCTGATATTGTGCACCGACGCCCGGCTGACCGTAGTCCCCTCCAGCTCCACCGGCTCAAAGATCGCTACCGGATTGATCAGGCCCGTCCGGCTGGCGCTCCACTCGATCTCTCTCAGAGTGGTCTCCTTCAGTTCATCCGCCCATTTGAAGGCGATGGAATGTCTGGGGAATTTTGCCGTCCTGCCCAGCCCTTCCCCATAGGCGATATCGTCGTAGGTCAGCACCAGCCCGTCCGAGGGGATGTCGTTGTCCTCCACCTTTTTCTCAAAATCGGAGATCGCCTCCAAGATATTCTCCTCCGTCACCAGCCTGTGCTCCACCACAGAGAAGCCCTGTTCCTGTAAAAACCGAAACTGCTTCTCCCTGGAGTTGCCGAAGTCTACCCCTTCCGCCTTTACCAGGGCAAACGCAAAAAGCTGCACCCGCCTTTTGGCGGTGATCTCATTGTTCAGCTGTCTCACGGAGCCGCTGCAGAGATTCCTGGGGTTTTTGTACTTCTCCTCCGCGTCGGGGATCTCCCGATTGATCTTCTCAAAATCGGAATAGCTGATGACTGCCTCTCCCCGCAGGATCAGCTCCCCCCGGTAAGCGATATTGACCGGCAGATTCTGGAAGGTCATAGCGTTGTTGGTGATCACCTCGCCGATCTCACCGTTTCCCCGGGTGACCGCTTTTGCAAGTTTTCCTTCACGATAGGTCAAAACAATGGTCAAACCGTCCAGTTTCCAGCTCAAAATTGCAGACCTGCCTTGCAGCCAATCCCGAAGCTCCTCCCTGCTCTTGGTCTTTCCCAGAGAGAGCATCGGGCTCTCGTGACGCTCCTTTGGCAGCTCGTCCACCGCCTCATATCCCACCTTCACCGTGGGGCTGTTGGATAAAATCACACCCGTTTCCCGCTCCAAAGCGGCCAGCTCGTCGTACCGCTTATCGTACTCAAAGTTGCTCATGATCTCACGGTCCTGTGCGTAATATGCCTGGGAAGCCCTGTTTAAAAGCTCCACCAGCTCCCTGATCCGTTCTACCTTGGCTGACTGCATCTTGTGTCCCCGCCTTCTTGTCAAATACATTATTTTGTGTTTATGGCCGTTTGGGAGAAAGCATCCCGATAGAGTTCTGCAAGCTCCTCCCCCACGATTTCCCGATACTGCCCGGGCCTTAAATCTCCCAGGAGAATGTTCATCACCCGCACCCGCTTCAGATTCCTCACCTGATACCCGCACGCTCTGCACATCCTCCGGATCTGTCGGTTTAACCCCTGGGTCAGCACGATCCGAAACGTGTTCTTTCCGATTTTTTGCGCCGTACACTCCCTGGTAGTAGTGTCCAAATCCCTCAAATAAATACCGGATGTCATTTTATGTAAAAAAACATCTGTTATTTCTTTGTCCACCCTGACAAGGTATTCTTTTTCGTGCCGGTTGGCCCCTCGGGTGACCGCTTCGATCAGATCGCCGTCGTTGGTCAGAAGGAGAAGGCCCTCCGAATCCCTGTCCAGCCTTCCGGCATAGGTCAGCCGCACCGGATAGGATATCATATCCTTGATTTTGCGCTCCGCGTGGGGATCCCGCTCCGTGCAGGTGACGCCCACGCGGAGCGGGATCCCCAC
>CANRLX010000006.1 GCA_947631615.1 uncultured Acetatifactor sp. | reverse complement strand
AGTCTCTCTGGCTTTCCTTTTTTACTGCTTGTTTGTTCGTTTCGTTCGTCTCTGAATCTTCTTCAGAATACCGTCCTCTCCGGACGGCTCTTCTTTGGGAATTTTCAGGGCTGCATTACTGTTTATTTGTCAAGGTGCTGTGGGGCTCTGACCGTTTCGTCCCAAGATTCTGTTTTTCCAGAATCCCATTTCTTCAGGATCTCTTTTTCCAAAATCCCATTCCTACAGGATCTCTTTTCTCAAGATTCTTTTTACGGAAACGACCGGATCAAAGCCAACGGAGAAGGAGGGATTTGAACCCTCGCGCCGCTATTAACGACCTGCACCCTTTCCAGGGGTGTCCCTTCAACCTCTTGGGTACTTCTCCACAATAAAAGTTGAATCCTTAAATAAATTAAATTGGATAAATTAAGTTGGATAAATTAAATAAATTAAGTTAAATAAATTAAGTTGGATAAATTAAGTTAAACAAATTAAGTTGAACAAATTGTTTGTGCAATTCTCAGTTTGCAATTTGCAGTTCTGCAAGGGAGAGACAGGGGCAGGCTGCTTTTGTCTCTAACGGAGAGAGTGGGATTCGAACCCACGCGCCCTTGCGGACAAACGGTTTTCAAGACCGCCTCGTTATGACCACTTCGATATCTCTCCAAGTGATTTTATCATTGCCCTACATCAGCGGCAAAGATTATTCTATCAAAAAGGAGGACGGCTGTCAACAACTTTTTCACAAATAATTGGGACATTTAATTGAGACATTTAAGCGGGACATTTTCCGCTCTCCAGCCCGAAAAATGTCCCGCTTTTCTGAAAAATATTTCAATTATCTGATAAATGAAATATTTAATGCAATTTAGGGTTTCCTATGCCCTTTCCCTAACGGCAGTCATGTCTCCAAATTCAGCTCTTCTTTGACAATTTCCGCGTATCTGCCGCCGAGCTGCCTCAATCCTCGGGCAATCATGCCTGCATAATTTATTGCACCTTCGTAGCGCAGATGCGTATTGTCCCTGGACTCCTCCGGATGCTGGGTATATTCGCCGGCCGGAAAAAACATATGCCACCTGCGGCTGTTCTTTTCCCCCGCCTTCACCAGCGCCTCGCGGCTCATGGAATAGAGATCCACCAGGGGCACATCGTACTTTTCGGCCGCCTGCTTCATGCCAGCCACATATTCTCCGTGCGCGCCGGGCCCCAGCGTGCCGTCCTCTTCAAAGCATCTTCTCTCGATCGGGGTGATCAGCACCGGATAGGCCCCGTGATCCTTCGCCACCCGGATAAAGATGCCCAAATTGTCAACGTAAGTGGTGTGGGGATCCGTGTACCTTGTGGGATCCGCGCTTTTCTCATCGTTATGCCCGAACTGGATGAAGAGAAAATCCCCCTCGCCGATCCGCTCCTCGATGGCCTTCAGACGGCCCTCGTCCATAAAGCTCTTGGTGCTCCTGCCGTTCTTCGCGTGGTTCTCCACACAGTACGCCTCTTTGATAAAAAGGGGAAACACCTGTCCGATTCCGGTCTGCGGATAGGTGGAGTAATCGTTTGTCTGCACGGTGGAATCGCCCGCCCAAAAAATCCTGTTCATCTGTGTCCCGCTCCTTTCCTGCTATCTTTTCCTTAAAACGTGCTTCGCCTTGCTATGTCAGGAAAAGCCTGCGGCAGTCCCAGCTGCCACAGGCTTTTTCCACATGATTTCCTTTGATGAAGATCCGGTCCGGATCACTCCTTTACGGCACCGATATTCACACCGGTCACGAAGTACTTCTGCAGGAAAGGATACAGGATCATGAAAGGAATGATCGCCGCCATAATACCTGCGTTGTACAGGGTGTTCTGTGATACCGCGTAGGAAGTCGTCGGGGTATCACCGTCCATGATCATGTTTCTCAGCTTATACTGGAAATTGGTCTGATCGTTGGACTGAATGTAGATCTTTGCAGTGGTGTAATCGTTCCAAACGGTAACGGCGAACATCAGACCGATGGAAGCCAGAGCCGCTTTGGACAGAGGAAGCACCACCTTGAAGAAAATTCCCATCGGGGAACATCCGTCGATCTTGGCAGCCTCAAACAGGCTGGCGGGAATCCCCTCAAAGAAGTTGCGCATCAGAACCAGATTGTAGACGTTGATGCCGTGCTTTACGACCAGCACCCACATATTGTCCACCAAGCCCAGTCTGTTCATAACCAGGTACTCCGGAATCATACCGCCGGAGAAGATCATGGTCACCAGGAGGATGCCTGCCAGGAAATTACGTCCGGGCATCTCAAACTGGATCAGAACGTAGCCGCCCAGGGTGGAGAGTACCAGACCCAGGAGTGTGCCGAGCACTGTGGTAATGATTGAGTTTAAAAACGGTCTGTACAGTGCGGAGGTTTCCAGGATCGTCTTGTAGCCGTCCAGAGTAGGCTGTGTGGGCCACAGTCGGAACTGATAGATACCAACCGCATTAAAGGAGTCGATCAGCACCTTCCACAGAGGGAAGATCACAATAAGACCGATGAGGATAAACACGATGTAGTTTACAACGTCAAAAACATGAAGTTTTTGCTTTCTGCTGGGACCTTCTTTTTGCTTTGCCATCTTTCCACCTCCTATACGATTCCGCGTCCGCGTACCTTCTTGCTCAGCCAGTTACATACCAGCACCAAGAAGCAGCCTACCAGGGACTTGAACAGACCCACCGCGGTGGAGTAGCCATAGTTGGCAACTGCAGTACCGAAGGTCTGACGATAGATGTAGGTAGAAATAACGTCAGATACCGTGTAAACGGATGCGTTGTACAATACGAATACGGACTCGAACATATTCATAACCTTTGCCAGGTTCAGAATGATCACAGTCAGAATGGTATTGCCCAGTGCAGGCAAGGTGACATAGCGGATCTTCTGCAGGCGGGTCGCGCCGTCGATATCGGCAGCCTCATAGAGCTCGGGGTTGATTCCCGACAGGGTCGCCAGGAAGATGATGGTTCCCCATCCGGTCTCCTTCCAGATGTTGATCAGGTAGAAGATGGGGCGCCACATGGACGGTGTCTCCAGGAAACGGATGCTCTGACCCTCTGCCAAAAAGCCCCACTCGTGAAGCATACCGTTTACCATACCGGAGCTGGATGCGGAGAGAAGCAAGGTGAAGATTGCTGCGGTAACTGCCCAGGACAGGAAATGGGGCAGATATATGACGGTCTGCAATGCCTTCTTAGCGAAGAGATTGCCCATCTCATTTAAGAAGAGGGACACCACAACGGAGGAAGCCGTCGTGATGATCAACTTCATAATACTCAAAACTAAGGTGTTGCCAAATGCCGTCCAAAACTGTGGCAAGCTAAACATAGTCTGAAAATGCTTGAGTCCGACCCACTGAGGCTGTCTCACAACATAGTAGTCGTAGAACGAATAGCGCACACCCAACATCGGCCAATAGTGCATGATGATCAAAAATACAAGCACCGGAATAAACATAATGTAATATCCAAAGTTATTCCGAATACGTAACCCCAAAGGCTTCGGCTTAACTACAACGCCGGTAGAAGTCACTACTTCTTTTTTCTTTTTGCTCATACCGTCCGCCCTTCCTTTCAAATCAAATTTCATTAAATTTTTAGACAGAATCGCCCTGTTCCCAAGTACCCCACAGAGAACAGGGCTATCTGCTGTCCGGATCCAAAGATCCTATTTTGCTTTCACCAAAGCTTACTAAAGCCTATTAAAGCTTATTCTGCAGGCGCATTCAGCTCAGCCAGAACCGCCTCCAGGGTAGAGTCAGCGCTCTTATGGTATGTTTCCATTACCGTGTCGTAGTCCTTGCCGTTGGTAACGAAGTCAACTACCGCTACGTTCACAGCATCGGTAATGGTAGCGCCGTTGCTGGAGTAAACCTCTCCGGAAGGAACGGCAGGTGCAGGAATTGCATACTGGTTGAAGAAGCTGTTGGACTCCTCAACGATATCAGCCAGAGTACCGTAACCGTTGGTCAGAGGTGCTACTGCCAGCAGGTTGTCGATGTGGTTCTTGCTGTAGAGCTCGTTGGGGTTGGTCAGGCCAGGAAGCATATGGAACTCGCCTTCTGCGTAGGTGGTCTCCTTCCTCTTCTCAGGATCATCAGGGTTCAGAATGATGGTCTCAGCCTTGGTATCCCAGTGAACACCCTTTACACCATACTCCCACAGAGTCTGTACTTCGTCGCCATCCATCATGGTCTCGAAGAACTTGTCGAAGATAGCCTGCTCACGGTCGTTGTTGCCGTCGCCGTCGTCCAGGATTACCCATACAGGTGCGTTTCTGTCAAGGAAGCCATCCATCTCCTCGATCTTAGGAAGCATCACGATCTTGTCGTCCACCTCGTTCTTGCCAAGGTTGTTGGTCAGAGTCTGCATCCAGGTACCTGCCCAGTAGGAGAAAGCACCGGAAGAAATGGACTGATCGTTGGAGAACCACTTCTCACGAGCGATCTTGGTGGTTGCAGTGGTGGTATCGGGGTCAATCAGACCGTCGTTCCACGCGTCGCGCAGTCTCTCAAGAGCTGCCTTGGTCTCCTCGGACTGGAAGCCGTCTACCCAGGTGCCGCTGTCATCCGGATACAGAGCGGGATAAGCGTTCTGCCAGAACTCAGGCAGATAGTTGGTCCAGGGAGCCTCGGTGGAGATCAGGCCTGCTGCGATGGTACCATAGGTGCCGGACTTGCCATCCTGATCCGGATCGTCGGTCACGAACTTCAGCAGCAGATCGTAGTAATCCTGATAGGTCTTAACGGTGCTGATGTCGGAAACGCCAACGTTGTCAAGCCACAGCTGCTTTATGTAGGTTACGCATCCGTTACCGATCGCAGGAGAGAAACCATACAGTCTGCCGTTGATCTTGTTGTTCTCGTTTACGGCGGTCTTGGTCAGTCTCTGGTAGAAATCGGAATTTTCATACGCATCGGTCATATCCCAAAGGAAGCCGTCGTATGCTGCATACTGCGCATACATCTGAGCGGACATCAGAACCACGTCAGGTCTGCTGTCGCCGGTGTTGGTCAGTGCACGAGAAAGCGCATCTGCATATCCGGAGTGATCCATCTTGCTGATAACCAGGTCGACGCCTACTGCATCCTCCCAAGCCTTCTCAAACTCGTTGATACCGGTCTCCTCATCCAGATTCAGAGTACCGTCAACAATGATGGAAATCTTCTGCAGATCATAGGGCTGAGCTTCCGCAGTCGTGCCAGTGGACGCTGCTGCGCTGGTGCCGCTATCTGCAGGAGTGCTGCTGCTGTTAGAACCAGCATCTTCCTTGCCGCCGCAGGCAGCCAGAGATGCTACCATAGCAGAAGCAAGAAGTAAAGACAATACTTTTTTCTTCATTTTTTTCCTCCCGTTTGATAAAAAATTGAAAAGTATCTTGACCAAGGTCTCCTTGGTCTATATATAAGACTACCATTTTTTCAGCAAAAACACAAGTATATTTTTTATTTTTTGGGATATATTTTGTTCAATCTGCCAAGATTCCCCCTGTCGTCAAGGATTTTGTGACGATTTCTCTCGGAAAATTTGGTGATTTTTAACAGAGGAAACGTTTTTTCCCGTGCACATTGGTCAAATTGACTTTTTCCCCAGCAGCATCTCGGCCACCAGCAGATCCTCCGGCGTGGTGATCTTCAGGTTGTCGTAGGAGGCCTCCACCAGCTTGACCTTCACATCGGTGAAAAGCTCCACCACGCTGGCGTCGTCCGTGACCGCGATCCCCCGCGCCTTAAGCGCCTCCCGCTCCCTCTTCAGCCGCAGGTACGCGTCCGCAAGAAGCCCCGCCTCAAAGACCTGGGGGGTCTGTATGCTGTACACCCTCCTTCTGTCCGGCGTGGAGACGGCAAATCCCTCCCCGTCCGCGATCTTGACAGTGTCCTTGGAGGGGACCGCCGCCACACAGGCGCGGTGCTTTCTGACCGCCTCCCAGGTGTCCTGCAAAAGCTGCTCCGTCAGAAAGGGGCGCGCCCCGTCGCAGACGAAGATATAGCCCTCGAGACTCGCCGACGGGGCCAGTCTCTCCGGTTGGCCTTGTCTTTCCTGCTCTTCCGTCAGGTATTCCACGGCCTTAAGCACAGACTCCCAGCGCTCCGCGCCGCCCTCTATCACGGCGGAAACCTTGGTAAACGCGTACTTTTCCACGATCTCGCTCCGCACATAGGGGATGTGCTCCGCGCCGGTCACCAGAATACAGTCGTCTATGATACCGGATTGCTGGAGCGCATGAAGGGCGTACCAGATCAGGGGTCTGCCGTCCAGAAGCATAAACTGCTTCGCCACGCTGCTCTTCATGCGGCTTCCGGTCCCCGCCGCCAGGAGGATGGCTCTGCATCTTTTTTTAGTTTCCAGTCTGTCTTTCGTTCCGTCCTTCATCCTGTGTTTCGTTCTACCTTTCGTCTGTCCCCCGTTTTTGTCTTTCCAGCCTGTGCTTCGTTCTATCTTTCGGCTGGATTTCGTTCCGCTTTCCAGCCTATCTTTCGTTCCGGCTTTCGTTCTGCTTTCCAGCCTATCTTTCGTTCCGGATTTCGTTCTGCGGGCCGCCCTCACAGGGCAAGTCCCGGGACCGCGTTCAGGTCATATCCGCTTACGGCGCCCTTCACAAACTCGTAGTAGCCTGCGGCGCCGATCATGGCCGCATTGTCCGTACAGAGGATGGGGGAAGGGCGATAAAAGGTGATCCCTCTCCTGCCGCACTCCCTCTCAAACGCCTCTCGCAGGGAGGAATTGGAGGCCACGCCCCCCGCTATGGCAAAGGTGTCCAGGCCGTACTCTTCCACCGCCCGCAAGGAGTGTTCCACCAGCACGTCCACCACCGCTTTCTGGAAGGAGGCCGCCACATCCGCGGTATTCACCTCCCCACCCTTCATCCGGCAGGCGTTTAAATAGTTCAGCACCGCGGATTTCAGGCCGCTAAAACTGAAGTCATAGGCATTTTCCCCCACCTTCGCCCGGGGAAAGGGGATCGCGTCCGGATCGCCCTCCCTGGCCAGCCTGTCGATCTTGGGCCCTCCGGGATAGCCCAGCCCGATGGCTCTCGCCACCTTGTCAAAGGCCTCCCCCGCCGCATCGTCCCTGGTTCTGCCCAGGATCTCATACACGCCGTAATCTCTCACAAGCACCAGGTGGGAATGGCCGCCGGAGGCGACCAGGCACACGAAGGGCGGCGCAAGCTCGGGATGCTCGATGTAGTTGGCGCTGATGTGACCACTGATATGGTGCACTCCCACCAGGGGAAGTCCGGCGGCAAAGCTGATCGCCTTGGCCTCCGACACGCCCACCAAAAGCGCCCCCACCAGGCCGGGGCCGTAGGTCACCGCCACGGCGGAGAGCTCCTCCAGGGACACGCCCGCCTCCTCCAGGGCCTGCTCTATGACCTGGTTGATCTTCTCAATGTGCTTTCTGGATGCGATCTCCGGCACCACGCCGCCGTAGCGCGTGTGCAGATCGATCTGGGAAAAAATAACATTAGACAAGACCTCTCTGCCGTTTCGCACCACGGAAGCCGCGGTCTCATCGCAGGAGGTCTCGATCCCCAAAATCAAACAATCTTCCCTCATTCTTTGTCTCCTTCGTCGGCGAGCTCCCAGCCGTAGATCTTCCAGCGGTGATTCCCGTCCTGTCTCAGCAGATAGGTCTCAACGGAGGCCGTGCTGATGCCGCCCTCATTGATGGTGTAGGTGCACTGGATGGTGGCAAACTCCTCCCCGTCTATGGTGGAATAGTCCACGCTGGTGCTGCCCGCAAGGGAGATGTTGGTGATCCGCCTCTCCGCGTTCCGAAATCCCATGATGTCGCTCCGTAAATCGATCAGATAGGAGGAAACCTCGTTGGCCTCCAGAAGCTCCTCGTCGTAGAGCTCCCTGGCCTTCATGCCGAGGGCGTCGATCTCCTGGTCGGTGCACTCCTCATTGTAGAAGCACCGCATAATCTCATTGTAATATTTCAGGACTTCCTTGACGGTGGGCGGATAGTCGTTCTCCAGATTGCGGCTCAAAACGCTCTGCACCACAGAGACGCTGGCCTGTTTCTTGATCTCCTTATCCCGATTGGACAGATAGGCGTAGAAGCCCACCAGTCCCATCACCAATAGGATGATCACCAAGCTCACTCTCGTCGTCGATTTCTTCATGCTCCTGCACCGTCCCTTCCTGCGCCATTTAATTACGTGCGTTATTTTTCGCGTTATTCTTCAAAAGAAAGCTCTATGCTCCTGCCGTCGCGGGCGGCCACGGCGTCGGGAAATATCCTGCACACCTCCCCCATATACTCCTCCGGGTGCATGAGGGAAGGGCTGTAATGGGTCAGCCACAGGCTGGGCGCCTGCACCTGTCTCGCGATCTTCGCCGCCTCGTACATGGTCATATGCTTGTATTCCCTAGCCTTGGCCAGCTTCTCCGGCTCGCCGTACATCCCCTCCAGGATCAGCAGGTCGGCCCCCGCAGCGTTTTTTACAATGCTGTCCGTGGGGCGCGTGTCGGTACAGTAGGTCACTTTCAGCCCTTTTCGGGTCTCCCCCAGCACCATGTCCGGCGTGAACACCCGCCCGTCCTGCTCAATGGTCTCGCCCTTCTGCAGGCGGCTCCAGAGCTTCATGGGGATCTCCTGGGCGAGCGCCCTCTCCTTGTCGAACCTGCCCGCGCGCTCCACCACAAGGTTATATCCATAGCATACCACATTATGGTTCACCTTGAAAGCCTCAATCCGAAAACCGTCAAAAGAAAATGTCTGCCCGGCGCCCTCGATCTCCAGGCATTGAACCTCAAAGGGCAGCTCCGGCGCAATGACGCGCAGAGAGCTGACCACCTTGGTCAATCCCTTGGGGCCAATGAGGAGCAGAGGCTCTGTGCGCTCCGCATTCCCCATGGTGAGAAGCATACCCGGCAGACCGCTGATGTGATCCGCGTGAAAGTGGGTAAAACAGATGATGTCAATGGGCTTGGGGCTCCACCCCTTCTTTCGCAGCGCGATCTGGGTTCCCTCGCCGCAGTCGATCAGAACACTCCTTCCATTATAGCGCATTATCAGGGAGGTGAGCCACCGATACGGCAGGGGCATCATCCCTCCGGTTCCCAAGAGACATACATCCAGCATACAGTTTCCTCGACTTTACAAGTATTCGTGCTCCGGCGTCTCCTCCACCGGAACCGCAAAGCCCCGTACCAGCTTATCGTAACAGTCCTCGCACAGGTCAAACCGATGGCGGATGCCGTCCTTTCGGCTGAAATAGCCGAACACCTGATCCACGGACAGGCACCCTTCTTTCAAAACGCCTTTTTCATATTTTAATTCTTTTTTGCATTGATTGCAAATCACCTTTTCTCCGCTGCGCATTTCCGATCCTCACCTTTCTCTGCTTTGCCCGAACGTCCCGGCCTCATTTCGTTACTCCTCTATTATAAAGGAGATCCGGAAAAACGCGCGTGGTAATTGTTGCCTCAAAGTGTTGGCGATCCAGCCGGACGGACGCCCCACCCGGCGATTGACAGACTGAGAGAATCCTTTCACCGCTTCCACATAATCAGCGCGTCCTCGGTGGGCTTTTCGTAAAATCCGGGCCGTACCCCCTCCGACACAAAACCGGCTTTCTCATAGATATGGATCGCGGCCGCATTGCTTGAGCGCACCTCCAGAGTGTATGCCTTCACACCTCTCTCCGCGCCGGTTTTTAACAGCTCGCACAGCATTTTCTGAGCAATGCCCCGCCCTCGATACCGGTCCGCCACCACCACGTTGTCGATGTTTCCCTCGCCGCAGAGTATGCGCATCCCCAGACACCCCGCCACCGCGCCGTCCACCTCCGCCACCAGATACAGGCAGTAGTCGTATTTTAAAAGATCCGCAAAATCCTGCGCTGTCCACGGCATACTGAAGGCTCTGGCCTCCATCTCGGCCAGGGCGCCGATATCCTCTTCCCGCAAGGGGCGAATGGTCAATTTCATCGTTTCCTCCGTATCCTCCTAAGCCGCTACTGGTTTTTGGGGGTAGGGATTTCCTGGATAGGGCTTTCCTTTTGAATCTAAGCCTTTGCGTCCGGACTGCCTCTACTGACTTTTCTGGGCAAGGTTTTTCTGGATAGGGCTTTCCTTTTGAATCCGGCTTTCCTGTGCCTGGCTTTGGCGCAGATACTTGGGACAATGCTCCTCTGCGGTCACAGTCTTTCCCTCCGCGTAGTAGACGGCCCCCAGCGCCGCCACACTGGCGGCCCGCTGATGGCTGCACTGGGCGGGCGCAAAGCTGCAGGGCACCTGAATCCTCTCACGGATCACCGTCCCGTAGACCTCCACACCGTCCCCCAGAAAGATCACCTGGCGGCCCAGGGCGTTAATTTCATGCAAAATATCGTTGACATCCACCGCGCGCTGGGCGCACACCGGACGAAGCTTCAGCTCCTGCCCCTCGCGGACGAACTCATAGACGCCGGTGTAGACCTGACCGCGTCTTGCGTCCATCATGGGGCACACCAGACGCTCCGTCCCCCACAGGTTGTACGCCATCCCCTCCAGGGTGGGCACCTCCACCAACGGCTTCTTCAGGGCAAGACCCAGGCCCTTGGCGGTAGCCGACCCGATGCGCAGGCCGGTAAAGGAGCCGGGGCCTGAGGCAACGGCGATGGCGTCCACCGTGGCAAGATCCAGCTCCAACATTCTCTTCAGCTCCTCCAGCATGGGGAGAAGTGTCTGGGAATGTGTCTTTTTGTAATTCGTCGTATACTCCGCCAGCAGGCGTCCGTCCTCCCAGACGGCAACGCTCGCCACAAGGCCGGAGCTGTCCAAAGCGATAATCTTCATGGTCGGCCTCTTTTCCTGCTATCTCTTCCTGTCGTTTCTTTCGGATGGCTTTCTTCCTGCTATCTTTCTTTCTGTGCGCTCTCTTTCCGTCGTTTCTTCTCGCCGTCTCTTTCGGATGGCTTTCTTCCTGCTATCTCTCCTCGATCCGGATCCGGCGGTAATCAAATCCCTTCTCCGGCTCCTTTTCAATGACGATCCTGCAATAATGCTCCGGAAGGATCTCGCGGATCAGATCCGCCCACTCGATCAGGCAGACTCCCTCCCCGTAAAAGCAGTCCTCATACCCGATCTCCTCCATCTCCTCCACATCCGCGATGCGGTACACGTCAAAGTGGTAGAAAGGCAGCCTGCCTCCCTCGTACAC
The DNA here is from genome assembly GCA_947631615.1 of uncultured Acetatifactor sp. Taxonomy (GTDB): domain Bacteria; phylum Bacillota; class Clostridia; order Lachnospirales; family Lachnospiraceae; genus Acetatifactor. The sequence continues at coordinate 61,949 of CANRLX010000006.1, read as the reverse complement.
CTGGAGAATGGTAAAGGTGGGACTGCTCACCGTCTCCGTGATGCCCAGCCCTCTGGCCACCCCCTGTGTAAACACGGTCTTGCCCACGCCCAGGTCTCCGGTCAGCGTATAGATCTGCCCGGGCCTGCATTGGCCGCCGATTTGCTCCCCCAGCGCAAAGGTTTCCTCTGGAGAATAGGTTTCTATTATTTGTGTAATCCCTGTGGTTCCTGTAGGTTCTGTCTCTGTAGGTTCTATAATCCCCGTGGTTGCTATAGGCTCTGTCTCTGTAAGCTCTGCAATCCCCATGGTTCCTATGGACTCTATCGTCTCAGCGGGCCCCGTGGGCTCTGTGGAAAACGGCTTGTGCATAATCCCTTCCTATCCTTTACTTTATAGGCAATCCCTTGTCCCATTTGATAACATTTGATAACATCCGATATTTTACAATCTGATCTTCACCTTTTTGGGCGGCATATGGGTGGAAATACAGGCGATCACGCTGGCTGTCTTGTCCCCCATCTGCTTCTTGGGAAAGATGGTGGCGTTCACCTTTGATGTGTATACAATGACGCTGCGCACAGTGGACACCGCCCTCACCATATCGTCCCAGCTCTGGGTGGCCGTCGCCTCCCCCTGGGAGATCGTGATGCCCTGATCGTCCAGCACATAGTGTAACGGCTCCCGAAAGGCGGGATTGTTCAGCACCTGCTGCTTGCTCCGAATAAAGAGCGTCCAGGGAAGGTACAGTAACAGCACGGCTCCCCCGATAACAAAGATCCAGGTCCCCCTGCCGAGCCCCACAACGATCATCAGCGCTCCCAGGACGCTCCCCAGGATGCCCGAGGCACTGTTGTAGGCGTGGCGCAGGTTGTAGTCGTACAGATCGCCTGCCTCGATCTTAATATCCAATTCTACCATCGTATTCTTCCTCTGTCCTCCAAATCTGTCTTCCGAATCTGTCCTCCAAAGCTGTCTTCCAAAGCTGTCTTCCAAAGCCCAAGACAGCTCCGCGCTGTCATGCTCAAAAAGCACCTACGGTGTAGGTGCTTTTATAATTGATCTGTTTCGCATTTCATTGTAATATACTTTGCGCAAAAAAGCAAGATTTTTATAGGTGCCCGCTGTGCGCCGCAGGTGTCCGCTCCTACTCATGCCTCAGAGCATCGATGGGACTCATGCGCGCCGCCTTTCTGGCGGGATAGATGCCAAAGAAGATCCCTACCGCCGAGGAGAACAGACTCGCCCCCAGCACGGTGCCGACGCTCACCTGGGCGGTGAAACCGATCAGGCCGCAGACGCCGTAGGCTCCCGCCATTCCCAGCAGGATCCCGATGATCCCTCCCAGAAGGGTGATGATGGCGGACTCTGACAGAAACTGCAGAAGAATGGATCCGGTGCGGGCTCCCAGCGCCTTTCGGATCCCGATCTCACGGGTGCGCTCCGTCACGGACACCAACATAATGTTCATCACGCCGATGCCGCCCACCAGCAGGGAGATGGCCGCCACAAACACCACAAACACCGTGATATAACTCAGGATCTGATCCATTTGACTCATATAGTCATTGAAGTTTTCCACCATAATGACATCCTTACCGCGAACTCCATGTCGGTTTTCCATCAAACGCACCGTGTCTGTCGCAACCTGTGTCGCATACTCCGCTCCCTCGCTTACAATGAGAAGATCGTTGGTCTCCGTATAGAAGCCATAGTCTTCTGACACTACCGTCATAGGGGCTTCCATGACAATCGTGTCGGAATACATCAGCCCCGAAAGCATGGAGGCATTGTCCTGCCGTATCCCTATGATGGTAAACTCTCTGGTCTCTCCGTACATAGTGAAATCCAGGGTCATGCCGATCACGTTCGTATTGCCAAAGAGGGTTCTCGCACTGTTCTCAGTGATGACACATACCCGATTTGCCGAGTAGTAGTCGTTTTCCGTAAAATACCTTCCCTGTACCAGGGGATCGCTGCTGGAGTACTGGAGCCCGGGCATACCGAAACTGGCCGTGGCGTTAAACGTCCCCTTCCTTCCGGTTGCCGTGCCCCCGAACCCCCAGTCGGATGTCACCGCCTTCACATGGGGCACCTTGTCGAGGATGGCCTCCACATCCTCCTCCGTGAAGCTGATGCGGATCCCCTCGTCGTTGTCCCCGTATGCGTAGATGTAGAGCTGGCCTCCCGCCATACTGTTCAGCTCGCTGTTGATGCCCGTTTTTACGCCGTTTCCGATAGAAATAATCATGATAACGGAGGAGATCCCGATAATGATCCCCAGCATCGTCAGGATGGATCGGCCCTTGTTGCTTTTTATGTTCATCAGTGCGATCTTAATATATTCCCAGATCTGTGCCATATTCCCTCCTTACTGGGGCAGGACGGTCACCGCCATCCCCTCCTCCAGCGCGGTGTAGGAGGTCAGGATAATCTGATCCGCCTCGGTGATCCCCTCTTTCACTTCCGTGTAAAGGTCATTGGAGATCCCGCACACAATGGCTTTTTTCACCACCACGCCGTTTTCCACCGCATAGAGGAAATCTCCCTCTCTGTCCGAATTGACCGCCTCCACAGGGATGAGCAGGGCGTCCTCCACCTTGTCGGTGTAGACGGTCAGCTTGGCGTCGAGGCCCAGGATAATGTTTTCATCCGGATCCAGGATCCGCACCTCCGCGCCCACCATGGGGGTGTTGGACTCATTGCGGGAGGCCACATGGTCGATCCTGCTGACCTCCCCTTGATAGACGTGTCCCGCGACGCTCACCTCCGCCTTCTGCCCCAGCGCCAGCTTTTCCACATCGCTGCGGGACGCCTGGAATACCACCTTCACGTTCCCGTTGCTCTCCAGGGTCAGAAGCTGCATATTCTCCGTGACCGCCGATCCGGCGATCACCTGGCAGGAGGTGACCACGCCGTCAAAATCCGCCCGAACCCCCCCGTCCGCCGCGTCGTACTGCCGCTTCGCCTCCTCGTAGGTCAGATCCGCCAGGTCATTGTTTGCCGCGTACTGCTTCCTGTCATAGGCGTCCAGCACGGACATCTCGCTGGCGCTCTTCTGGCTCTCCATCTGGGCCTTATACTCCTGACATTTGTTGAGCTCCTCCTGCACGGACGCGATCTCCCGATTCATCTGGGCCACATAGTCGGAGTTTGCCGCAACGCTCTGCTCGTACTCATTCTCGGAAAGCTCTCCGGAAATCTGCGTTAGCTCCGCCTCTATCTGCTGTATTCTTTCCTGTATTTCGGCAACCGCCGGATCGCTCAAGGAGCCGGAGACGCCCGTTTCTTCGCCAGAAGTGCCGGCAGCCTCCTTCTTTTTCGCCTCAAGCTCCTCAAGCTCCGCCTGCAGATCGGCCCGACGGCTGCTCAGCTGATAATTTTCGGACACCAGATTGTTGCTGTTTTCCCGCTGGCTGTCGGAGAGCTCCTCCTGCAGCTCTTTCAGCCGTGCGGAATAGTCCGAGATCTGCTGCTCCAGCACGGACAGGTTGGTGTTTGCCTCCGAGAGCTTCGCCTGGTTTGTGGAATTGTCCGAAAGGACGCTTTGATATCCGGCATTGCTCGCCTCGTGCTGGAGGGTCGCCTGCTGCAGCGTCCGCCCCATGTCCTCCATGTCGAAGCAAATCAACTCGTCCCCGGCGCTCACGACGTCTCCCTCTTTTACCATAACATCCGATATTTTACCATTCACCTGGGAAAAGTAAACCTTCACCTCTCCGCTCTCCACCGTTCCGCTGGTGGAGATGCTCTCCTGGATCTCGCCCCGGCTGGCGTTTGCCGTGGTCACGAGGGCTCCCGGGTCCTTGGCAAGGGCGCAGCCGACTATGCGCAGAATCAAAAACAGGACCACCGCCACCGCTATAATAACAGGTGCTTTCTTTTTCTTTTTCCGCATTGCCGGTTTTCCCGCCTGCCGCACTGCCGATTGCTCCGCCAATGCCGTCTGTTCCATCAGCGCCGTCTGCTCTGCCAATGCCGTCTGCTCCGTCAATTCCTTCTGTTTCCCGCTTTTCTTCCTTCTCATGCCTGTACTCCTTTATCCGCAAATGTGCTCTGTTCCAGATCCTCCTCGATCCTGCCGTCCCTTATCCGGATGATTCGGGCGGCCTGGGCCGCGACCTCGTTGTCGTGGGTGATCAGGATCACGGTCCTGCCCTCTCTATGCAGCCCCTTCAGGATCTCCAGGATCTCTCCGGTGGATCCGGAATCCAGGTTGCCCGTGGGTTCGTCCGCCAGGATGACCGGCGGCGCCTGGGCGATGGCGCGGGCGATGGCCACTCTCTGCTGCTGCCCTCCCGACATTTCCGTGGGCTTGTGCCGCATACGGTGCGCCAGCCCCACCTTCTCCAAAGCCCTCTCCGAGAGCCGGGTCCGCTCGCTTTTCCCCACGCCCCTGTAGATCAAAGGCAGCTCCACGTTCTCAAGGGCCGTCAGATTGGGGATCAGGTTGAACCCCTGGAAGATGAAGCCGATCTCACGGTTCCGGATATCGGAGAGCTCGTCGTCGCTCAAATGCGACACGTCCTGTCCGTGCAGCCGATAGCATCCGCTGGTAGGCACATCCAGGCACCCCAGCATATTCATCAGAGTGGACTTGCCGCTGCCGGACTGGCCGATGATCGCCACAAATTCCCCCTCGTCGATCCTCACGCTCACATGATCCAGGGCGCGCACCTCGTTCTCCCCGGGATTGTAAATCTTACAGACATCCTCTATCTCCACCAACGCACTCATTCTCTCCCTCTCTCTCCTCCCTCGTTCTGTCTTATTGTATGATTAGAATAATACAGTAATTCACCCGCGTTGTCAACAGCTTTTTTGATTATAGAGCAAATTTCTGAAAAAAACAGCGGCAATTTCTTTAAGATTTTACAAAGATTCCATTAAAAAAAAGCGCCCGGCCGCTGTGGTCGGGCGCCGCGCAGAACATCCTGCGGCCCTAGCCCCTTCTCCCCGTCTTGATAATCGGGCTTAAGGGCTTGTAGATCAAAAGAGTCACCACGGACACGCTGGCTCCCTTGATCAGGTTTAAGGGGGCAACGCAGGCCGCCACAAAGCTTAAAATGCTTCCCTCGCTCACCAGCGGGTTGACCGCGTTTCCCATCTCCAGGATGGAATCCAACGGCATACCGTAGAGCTTGGAAAACGCCGGAAGCAGATAGACCGCGTTGAAGGCGGTGCCAAACACCGTCATGATCAGAGTCCCTGCCACACAGGCCGCGATGGCGCTCTTTTTGTTTTTCCGAAAGGCATAGATCACCGACGCCGGCAAAATAAAGCTGCAGCCCACCGCAAAGTTGGCCAGATCCCCCACAAAGGCGGTGGACGTCCCCTTGATGCAGAGCTTCAAAAGGATCTTGATAAACTCCATCAGCACTCCCGCCACCGGCCCAAAGGCGAAGGTCCCGATCAGGATCGGCAGCTCGCTGAAGTCCAGCTCGTAGAAGGACGGCGCAAAGGGAAGCGGGAACTCAAAGAGCATCAGGATCATGGCGATCGCGGAAAACATCCCGACCATCGCCACCTTTCTGGTGTTCAGCATCGGCTCGTTGACGCCGTTTTTTTTCTGGGCCGCCTTCTCCAAAACAAACGCCGCCAGAAAGAGGGCTGCAATCACCGCCAAAAACTGAAGTACGGTAGAAACACTGGAAGCTACACTCTCCAAAAGTCCATTCATCTCATTTTCCTCCTTGTATTTTGAATCCATCGCAGGAAAATTCTTCCGCGCGTACCCCAAAAACAGGAAAACGCCCCGAGCACAGCACTCGGGGCGTCCTTTCGCACGCATTGAAACCGAAGCGCATCCGCGCGCGGCCTCGCACACAGATAACACCCGATATTCTTCTCTCATCCAGACTTTACTGTTGGTACCGGAGTTTCACCGGTTCTGCCGCGGCGCCTCGGAAACAAATGCCGTTCCTCTGCCGTCGCGGGTCGCGGACTTTACCGCCAGTAGGGAATTTCACCCGACCCCGAAGAATTTTCTGTTATGTGTCAGAGCGTGTCCGGAATGGTTCGGACACCTCTTTTTGTATCTTACTCCCTGCGGCCCCTCTTGTCAACCGCCGCAGAGAAAATATTGTGACGTTATTTCCCCTTGATTTTCATGGTCAGGGCGATGCGCTTTTTGGGCAGATCCACGTCGAGCACCTGAACCTCCACCACATCCCCCACGCTGACCGCCTCCAGAGGATGCCGGATATAGCGGTCGGTGATCTGGGAGATGTGCACCAGGCCGTCCTGATGCACCCCGATATCCACAAAGACGCCGAAATCGATGACATTGCGGACCGTCCCCTTCAGGATCATGCCCGGCTTCAAATCCTTCATGTCCAGCACATCGCTTCTCAGGATGGGCTTGGGCATATCGTCTCTGGGGTCGCGCGCCGGCTTTTCCAGCTCCCGCAGAATATCGGTCAGGGTGATCTCTCCGATGCCCAGCTCCTCCGCCAGCTGCTTTTTGTTTTTGACGCGCTTCTCCAGTCCGGAGACGTTCTTCTCTTCAGTAACGCATGTTTTTTTATCCTCACCTGAGCCTGTCGAAGCCTTGCCGTCCAGCACAACGCCGCCCATAGCTGCCGCCAGAGCCTTGCCCATAGCAGTGCTGGTGTTGCGGACCTGCACGGTCTGCTGCCGCCTGGGAGAGGGGCTGCGGGAGGGCGCCGTCCGTTCTGCGGATGCCTTCCTGGCCTTTCTCTGGGCCTCCTTCACATCCTCCATGGTCATGCCGAGCTTGTCCAGAAGCTTTTTTGCCGCCTCGTAGGACTCGGGGTGCACGCTGGTGGCATCCAACGGGTTGTCCCCGTCCGTGATGCGCAGGAATCCGGCGCACTGCTCAAAAGCCTTGGGCCCCAGCTTCGCCACCTTCAAAAGCTGTCTTCGGTCGGTGAAACGGCCGTTCGTCTCCCGATAGTCCACGATGTTTTTGGCGATCGGCTTGCTGATGCCGGAAATATAGGAGAGGAGGGATACGGAGGCGGTGTTTAGATCCACGCCCACCTTGTTCACGCTGTCCTCCACCACATGGTTTAAAGCTTCACTTAATTTTTTCTGGTTCATGTCGTGCTGATACTGCCCCACGCCGATGGACTTGGGATCGATCTTCACCAGCTCCGCCAGGGGATCCTGCAGCCTGCGGGCGATGGACGCCGCGCTCCTCTGCCCCACGTCGAACTCCGGAAACTCCTCCGTGGCCAGCTTGCTGGCGGAATACACGGAAGCCCCCGCCTCGCTGACGATCACATACTGGACCGGCCGATCCAGCTCCTTTAAAAGCTCCACGATCACCTGCTCTGACTCGCGGGACGCCGTCCCGTTTCCCACAGAAATTAAATCCACATTATATTTTTTAATGAGTTTCTTCAACTCCGCCTTGGATTCCTCCACCCTGTTCTGGGGGGCGGTGGGATAGATCACCTTGGTGGCCAGCACCTTGCCGGTGGCGTCCACCACCGCCAGCTTGCATCCGGTGCGGAAGGCGGGATCCCATCCCAGCACCACCTTTCCGGCAATGGGCGGCTGCAGGAGAAGCTGCTCTAAGTTTTTGCCAAACACCGAGATGGCCCCGTCCTCCGCCTTCTCCGTCAGCTCGTTTCGGATCTCTCTTTCAATAGCAGGTGCTATTAAACGCTCGTAGCTGTCCGCAACGGCCTCTTTCATCAACGGTGTGGTGTAGGGGTTGTCCGAAATCAGGTTCTTTTTCTCCAAATACTGTAAAATACGCTCCACCGGCGCGTTCACCTTCACATTCAGCACCTTCTCCGCCTCGCCCCGATTGAGCGCCAGCACCCGATGTCCCGCGATCTTTTTCACCGGCTCCTCAAACCGGTAGTACATCTCGTACACGCTCTGCGCCTTCTCATCCCTGGCAGCGCTGACGACGACGCCCTCCTCTTCGGTGGCGCTGCGGATATAGGCGCGGTAGTCCGCCTCGTCGGAGATTTCCTCCGCCAGAATGTCCAGGGCGCCTCGGATCGCCTCCTCCTCGGTGGCGACCTCCTTCTCCTGCGAGAGGTACTTTGCCGCTTCCTCCTCCACAGGGGCCTGGGCGTCCTGCGCCCGTATATACTCCGCCAGTCCGGCCAGCCCTTTCTCCCGGGCTACGCTGGCGCGGGTCTTTCTCTTGGGGCGGTAGGGGCGGTAGAGATCCTCCACCAGGACCATGGTCTCGGCGGCAAGGATCCTGTCCTTTAGCTCCTCCGTCAGCATCCCCTGCTCCCCGATGCTCTTTAACACCTGATTTTTCTTTTCCTCCAGCCCTCTCAGGTAGGACAGGCGCTCATCCAGAGTTCTCAGCTGCTCGTCGTTCAGAGATCCGGTGGCCTCCTTGCGGTAGCGGGCGATAAAGGGGATGGTGTTGCCCTCGTCGATCAGCTTCACGGCGGCCTCCACCTGCCACCTCTCCACCTTCAGCTCCTCCTTGATGACCTGTATCATATCCATGTGGTATTCCTCCATACTGCTTTTGCCTTTTTTATTTTATTTCTTATCATTTTTACTGTAATTTTCATTATAATAGGATCGGCTGTAATTTTTCAAGGCTTGTTTGGCTTTTTCATTTGCCTAATGGCCGGAAAGGTGGTAAAATATAGAAAGGAATCGTGCGAGAAACGGAAAACGCAAAGGAGCGGCATCTCATGGATTACCAACAGCCTAACAGCGAAAACCAATTTGTCAGTCCCCGTCCGGAGGATGCGCCATATTCCAACGGCCGCGTCTCCTCCAACGGGTTTGCCATCGCCTCTTTCGTCTGCGGTCTCACCGCCATTGCGGCGTGCTGCTGCACGGTGGTATTTTCTGTGCCGTTCGCCGCGCTGAGTATTCTCTTTGCGGTGCTCTCCAAACGAAAGGGCCAGGGAATGTCCGGCTTAAGCATCGCCGGCATCACCACCGGCGTTCTCGGCCTGGTGTGCTCCCTGTTTCTTCTGGTCTACGTCTTCGTCCAGCTCCCCGCCCTGTTAAAGGATCCTTACTTCCGCAGAGAGCTTGACGAGACCTACGAGGAGATGTACGGAATGGATTTCGAGGAATTTTGGGACGCTTACGGAAATATCCTCTGGGATCAGGACGAAAATTAGGTTTCAAATTAGGATTCCAATCAAGATTTCAATCAATCAGGATTCCAGTAAAGATTCCAAATAAATCAGGATTTACATCAGAATTTCAATCAGGATTTAAATTAGGATTTAAATTAAGATTCAAATAGAGTCATCACACGGCAAAGGAAGGGAATGTTATGTCAGGAATCGGTTCTATCGGCGCCATCACCCCCTATGAGGGCATCTTCGGCCTCCCCGACCGGGGCGGCGCATCCGTATATTCCGCCGGAATCGGAAACGGCGGGGAAGCTGCGGGGGCCGGAGCGATCCGCCGCGATGCCTTTGGGAAGCCCTTAGAGGACGAGCGGGAGGATATCGCGCTTCCCGGCGGGAAGGATCCCGAGGAGGAACGGAAGGAGCGGCTGGGCATACAGGATCCGGGCGAGGAGTGCCAGACCTGCAAAAACCGCAAATACAAGGACGGCTCCAATGAGATGGTCTCCTTCAAGAGCCCCAAGCACCTCTCTCCGGAGAGCGCCGGAGCGGCTGTCCGCGCCCATGAGCGGGAGCATGTCTCCAACGCATACGCAAAGGCGGCGACCGGAAACGGCAGGGTGATCTCCGCCTCCGTCTCCATCCACACGGCCGTCTGTCCGGAATGTGGGCGCACCTATGTGTCCGGCGGCACCACCCACACACAGATCAAGTATTACAATGAAGATAACCCTTACCAGAAGGAATTGAAATCCGCCGACCGCGCCCGTTACGTTGGGATGAATCTGGATAAGGCCGTATAGTCGTATCCGAAAGACATGGGAGAGTATATGATGAAGCAATATCTGCAACGTTCCGTTTTAAAAGACAACGCCAAACAGCATCTGGCCGGCAAATGGGGCTCCTCTGTGCTCATGGTGCTGTCCATGTTTGCCATCTCGATCGGCCTTTCGCTCTTTCTGGTCTTTGGACTGGAGCTGGGTCTGATCTCTTTTTCTTCCGGATCTTTTCTGGACGCTGGCACCTGGACCCTGGTATCGTTTGTGCTCGTCTCTGTTCTTTCCTGCCTGCTTTCCGTTCTGGGCGGTCTGTTCCTTTTGGGGCGCTTTCTGTTCTATCTGAATGTGGTCAGCGGGCAGCGCTTTTCTGCGGCGGATCTGTTTTTTGCCTTTCGGGCGGATTTTGGCAAGAATTTCCTGGTGGCGGCCGCCGTGTCGCTTCCCCAGGTGGTCCTGCTGCTCCCCTACCAGATCTGCTCCTACCTGTTCCAGACCACGCGGGATTTCTCCTGGGCGGCCTGGATGCTTGTCTCCCTGGCCGTGGGCATAGCGATCTATATCCCGATCTCTCTCAGCCTGGCTCCTGCCCCCTTACTTCTCTTGGATTTCCCCCAGTACCGCGCGGGGGAGATTCTGCGGCGGAGCATACAGCTTATGAGAGGACACAAGGGCAGGCTGTTTCTTTTGGAACTCAGCTTCCTGCCCGTCTATTTCCTGTGCCTTTTCTCCCTCGGCGTCGGCTTTCTCTGGGCGCTTCCCTATATGGAGACCACCTTTGTCCTGTTCTATCTGGATCTGATAAACCCCCGGACGGTCGCCCAGGATCCACAGACCTCTCCGGAAAGCGCGTCTGTTTCGCAAACGCCTGACTTTAGGATACCATGAAAGGAGAAATACATATTATGAAACGTTCAAAACTTGCCCTTGTCGCTTTGGGCTGTGTCCTGGCCGTCACCAGTCTCGGCGGCTGCGCCACACACGAGCGGCGGACCATCGGTTCCGTGAGCGATCCCAACACGGCGGCCGTCTCACAGGATTCCGGCGAGGCGATCAAGATGGTGATCGCTTCCAACCAGACCTCCGTGGACAATCCCTACCACAACGGCCTGCAGACCTTTAAGGAGGTTGTGGAGGAGCTGTCCGGCGGGACGATCCAGGTGGAATGTAGCGACGGCACACTTTCCGAGGACGAGGCGACGCTGCTTGGTATGCTGGACTCCGGCGAGATCCAGATGGCGGTGTGCTCCCCCGGAAATATGTCCTCCGCGGGCGTATCGGAGATCAACCTGATCTCGCTTTTGTATCTCTTTAACGGCTTTGAGCACTGGGAGGCCGCAATGGACGGCGAGTTTGGCTCCACCCTGGCAGACATCATCCTGGAACGCACCAACAACCGCTACCGCATCATGGGCTACTGGTCGGCGGGCGTGCGCGATTACTACGGGAAAATTCCCATCCGGACCGCCGCGGATGTGGCGGGCCTGACGATCCGGACCCAGACATCGGGCGTTGTGTCCCAGTACTGGACCACCCTGGGCGCCCAGCCCGTGGATATCGGATGGGGCGTCCTCTACGACGCCCTGGTGGCAGGAGAAGTGGACTCCGCGGAGAACGATTACACCAACCTGATGCTGAAGCAGCATCACACCACAGAGAACGGGAAATATATCTGTGAGACCCATCACGACTACACCACCCGCCTGTTCATCATCAGCGGCGACTTTTACGACAGTCTCACCGCCGAACAGAAAAACTGGGTGGACACCGCCTCCCTGGCCGCGACCCTGGAGGAGCGGGCCGTCACCTACGAGATGATGGACAGCTCCAAGGCACAGTGTATCGCGGAGGGCGCGGTCGTCACCAACTATGAAGACATGGATATCGCAAGCTTCCAGTCGGCCGCCATCGCCATTCAGGATCAATATGCGCAGGAAAACGGCCTCACGGAATATCTGGATATGATCCGGTCTGCAAGATAAAGTGTTGGAGGAAGCGAAATGAAAAACAAGGTAAAAAATGGTGAAAATCAGGAAAAAAAGCAGTCTCATATCAACATTAAGACCAAGCTCATAATCGGCTTTCTCATTCCGCTGATCTGCACCGTCATCATCGGATTGGTGGCATATTCCCTCGCGGCCTCCGGTATGACGTACAACTATGAGCAGTCTATGTCAAAGGCAATGTCCATGGCGATGGAGTACCTTGACTTTGGCTTTGAATCGGCAGTCTCCGAGTCGGAGCAGCTCTATTACAACACGGATCTGATGCGCTGGGCGACCGGTGCGATCTACAACGAGTGGACCAAGCAGGAGATCGAGGAGGAGGTCCGGATGGATCTGAAGGTCAAAAGCGACGGCAACCACTTCGTAGCCAATATGTACATCATTCCCACGGACGGCATACCGGTGGTCTCCACCTACGAGGATGCGGGCCAGATAGAGGGGTTCTATGGGGATCTGCTGGAATCCGGTGAGGGACAATGCCTCCAGACCTTAAAGGGCGACTGGATCGGCCGCCACGATTCGATCGACAGCCATCTCTCCCAGACATACACGGACTACTCCAGGGACAGCTACGCCTGCTCCTACATAAGGCCCATGGCGACCAAGCGCGCCTGCATCGTCATCGACTATGACAGCAACGCCATCGCCGATATCCTGAGGGGGCTGGATCTGGGAGAGGGAAGCCTCTCCGCCTTCATCACCTCCGACGGGCGCGAGATCCTTCTGGAGAACAGCGAAGTCGTGACGGACAGCGCCTTTTCCTTCCTGGATCAGTCCTACTTCACGGAGGCAATGGCGGAGGACGCCGCCATCGTCATCGATTATGTCCACTATAACGGCAGACAGTACTTGTTTATGATCAGCAAGAGCAACAGCAACGGCTCCGCCATCTGCGCGATGGTTCCCGTCAGCCTGGTGAGCGCGGAGGCGGACTCCATCAAGTATATGACGATCCTGATGGTCATTGTCACCTGCCTGATCGCCGTGTTCACCGGTCTTTTGATCATCATGGGCATTGTCTCCACCATCCAGCACATCAGCAGGAGGCTGGAGATCGTGTCCGGAGGCGATCTGACCGTCGATGTCAACACCAACCGCCACGATGAGTTTAAGGTGCTGGTAAAGAGTATCTCCCATATGATCAAGAGCTCTCGGGATCTGATCGTGCAGGTGCTCAAGACCTCCAAGGACGTGTCGGATTCCACCGAGCAGCTTGCGGAAGCCACCGAGGTGCTCAACAACTCCAACAGCCAGATCGCGGTTGCCGTGGACGAGATGGACAAGGGACTCAGCCAGCAGTCGGAAAACTCCCAGAACTGCCTTGACCTGATGGATCAGCTCTCCGACCGGATCACCCGCGCGGTGGATTCCGTGAAGAAGATGAACACCATCATTGTGAGCACGAAGGAGAATGTGGGCAACGGTATGTCCACCATGGACGACCTGGCCGACAAATCCTCCGATACTTCCGATATCACCAATCAGGTCACCACCAACATCAAGAAGCTGGGCGAAAGCCTGAACGAGATCGAACAGTTTGTGGAGACGATCAACGATATCGCGGAGGAGACGAACCTGCTGGCACTCAACGCTTCCATCGAGGCAGCCAGAGCCGGCGAGTCCGGCAGAGGCTTCGCCGTAGTGGCACAGTCGGTGAGCAACCTCTCCGACAACACCATCCAGGCCGCAAACCTGATCCGCGACGCTATGTCCCAGATCAAGCAGAACGCGGAGGAGACCGTAAACGCCTCCATGCTGGCGGGGGACATTGTTTCCAAGCAAAGCGGCACGGTGACAGATACGATCCACGCCTTCCGGAGCATCAACGCGGATATCGAAAACATTCTGCAGGAGATCTCCACTTTGAGCGGCGCCATCGAGAGCATGGAGCGGCACAGGAACGACACGCTTATGGCGATCGAGAGCATTTCCTCCGTGTCGGAGGAGAATGCGGCCTCCATCTCCGCGGTCAACGATTCCCTGAAGAAGCAGATGACCATCGTCGACAATCTGCACGACTCTATGATAGAGCTTGAGGCAAAGGCCGGCGTGCTGACGGATGCGGTAAACGCTTTCAAGCTGTAAGCCGCCGGACGGATCTGCCACATAAGGCCACATAAGGACGACAAAAAGACCGGATTCAAAGCCATTTGAATCCGGTCTTTTGCTTGTCTGGTTCTCTGTATTGTCTGATTCTCTTTCTTGTCTGACTCCCTTTATTCTTGCCTGATTCCCTTATGCCTGGGCGCCCTTCGTCACACTGATCCACTTCAGATATCCGTTGATAAGGGGATCCAGATCGCCGTCCAGCACGGCGTCCACATTTCCGGTCTCCACATCGGTGCGATGATCCTTCACCATCGTATAGGGCTGCAGCACATAGGAGCGGATCTGGTTTCCCCAGCCGATCTCCTTGACCTCGCCGCGGATGTCGGAAAGCTTCTCCACATTGGCCTCCTGCTTCAGCAGATAAAGCTTTGCCTTCAACATCTGCATCGCCTTATCCTTGTTCTGAAACTGGCTCCTCTCGTTCTGGCACTGTACCACGGTGCCCGTGGGAATATGCGTGATCCGGACCGCCGAGGAGGTCTTGTTGATGTGCTGGCCGCCCGCACCGCTGCTTCGGTAGGTGTCGATCCGCAGATCCTTCTCCTCGATATCCACGTCCAGGTCCTCCTCGATATCGGGCATCACATCCAGCGACACAAAGGAAGTCTGACGCTTCCCCTGTGCGTTAAAGGGCGATATCCGCACCAAGCGGTGCACCCCCTTCTCGGATTTCAGATACCCATAGGCGTTGACGCCGTTGATCTGGAAGGTCACCGACTTGATTCCCGCCTCGTCTCCGTCCAGATAGTCCAGCACCTCCACGGAAAAGCCCTTCCGCTCCGCCCAGCGGGTGTACATACGGTACAGCATACCGCACCAGTCGCAGCTCTCCGTCCCTCCCGCGCCGGCATTCAGGCGCAGGATCGCGTTGTTTTTGTCGTACTCGCCAAAGAGCAGGGTGCCGATGCGCAGATCCTCAAACTCGGCGATAAAGGCATCCAGCTCGCCCCGTATCTCCGCCACCATGGTCTCATCGTTCTCCTCATTTCCCATCTCGATCAGGGTGAGGATATCCTCGTACTGCCCGCCGAGCCTGTCGATCCTCTCCGCGGTGTCCTTGAGGTTTTTCAGTTCCTTCATCTTCTGGTTGGAGCGGTCCGGATCGTCCCAGAATCCGGGGGCCTCCATCTCCATCTCCAGCTCCTCGATCCGCTTTACCTTGCTGGCAAGGTCAAAGTGAATCCCTCACTTCCGCTAATGGAGTTTCGTAGGACAAAATTTCGGTTTTCATCTGATCCAATTCTACCAATTAACGTCACCTTCTTTCTTTTTTACGAATGTTTTTACTGTTTTCAGGCTGTTCTCAGGCCATTTTCAGGCCCTTCTCATACCTTTCTCAGGCCCTTCTCAGGCCTTTCTCCCGCAGCACTGCTTATATTTCTTGCCGCTCCCGCAGGGACAGGGATCGTTGGGATACACCTTGGCGTTGTCGCGTCTCACAGGCCCCTTCGCCACCGAATCGTCCTTGTTGGTTCCGGTCACCTTTGCGACCTGTTCGCGCTCCACCTTCTGCTCCACCCGAATGTGGAAGAGAAGCCGCACCGTCTCCTCCTTAATATTCTGGGTCATCTCATCGAACATCTCGTAGCCGCTCATCTTGTACTCCACGACGGGATCCCGCTGGCCGTACGCCTGCAGGCCGATGCCCTGGCGCAGCTGGTCCATGTCGTCGATGTGATCCATCCACTTGCGGTCGATCACCTTTAAGAGCACCACGCGCTCTAACTCGCGGATCTGCTCGGGATCGGGAAACTCCGCCTCCTTGCTCTCGTAGAGCTTCACCGCCTCCTCCTTCAACTGCTGCTTTAAGCTGTTCTTCTTGCCCTTTTGCACCCGCTTGGCCGTCACCGGCTGCAGTGGGATGGTAGGAAGGAGCAGGGTGTTCAGCTCGTTAAAGTCCCAGTCCTCCACGCCCACGTCCTCGTTGATGCTGATATCCACACAGTTCTCCGTGATGTCCGTGATCATCTTGTAGATGTAATCGCGCATACTCTCGCCGTTTAACACCTTGCGGCGCTCCTCGTAGATGATCTCCCTCTGCTCGCTCATCACACGGTCATACTCCAGCAGGTTTTTACGGATCCCGAAATTGTTGTTCTCGATCTTTTTCTGGGCGGACTCGATGGAGCTGGTCAGCGCCTTGTGCTCGATCTCCTGGCCCTCGGGGATCCCCAGGGCGTTAAAGATGCCGATCAGACGCTCGGATCCAAACAGCCGCATCAGCTCGTCCTGGAGGGAGATATAGAATTTGGATTCCCCGGGATCCCCCTGACGTCCGGAACGTCCGCGGAGCTGGTTGTCGATCCGTCTGGACTCGTGGCGCTCCGTGCCGATGATCTTCAGGCCGCCGGCGGCTCTCGCCTCCTCATCCAGCTTGATATCCGTACCGCGGCCCGCCATATTGGTGGCAATGGTGACTGCCCCGTGCACGCCGGCGTCCGCCACGATCTCCGCCTCCAGCTCATGAAACTTGGCGTTCAGCACCTTGTGCTGGATGCCTCTCTTGGTCAGCAGGCGGCTGACCTCCTCGCTGGCCTCGATGGTGATCGTGCCCACCAGCACGGGCTGTCCCTTGGCGTGAGCCTCCTCCACCGCGTCCACGATGGCCTTCAGCTTCTCCGCCTTGGTCTTGTATACCGCATCCTGGAGATCCTTTCGGATCACGGGCTTGTTGGTGGGGATCTCCACCACATCCATGCCGTAGATCTCGCGAAACTCCGATTCCTCCGTGAGCGCCGTGCCGGTCATGCCGCACTTTTTCTCAAACAGGTTAAAGAAATTCTGGAACGTGATGGAGGCCAGCGTCTTGCTCTCGCGCTTCACCTTCACGTGCTCCTTCGCCTCGATGGCCTGGTGCAGACCGTCGGAATAGCGGCGTCCCGGCATGATACGTCCGGTAAATTCGTCCACGATCAGCACCTGGTCGTCCTTCACCACGTAGTCCTGATCCCGAAACATCAGATTGTGGGCCCGCAGCGCCAGTATGATGTTGTGCTGGATCTCCAGATTCTCCGGATCCGCAAAGTTCTCAATGTGGAAGAAACGCTCCACCTTCTCGACGCCTGCGGCGGTCAGGTTGATCACCTTATCCTTCTCATTCACGATGAAGTCGCCGGTCTCCTCCTGCACCACCCCCATGATGGCGTCCATCTTGGTCATCTCCTGCACGTCCTCGCCGCGCTTCATCTGACGGGCCAAAAGGTCGCACATCTCGTAGAGGGCGGTGGACTTGCCGCTCTGTCCGGAGATGATCAGAGGCGTTCTCGCCTCGTCGATCAGCACCGAGTCCACCTCGTCGATAATACAGTAGTGCAGCCCCCGCAGCACCAGCTGTTCCTTGTATATGACCATGTTGTCCCGCAGGTAATCAAATCCCAGCTCATTGTTGGTCACATAGGTGATATCGCAGTTGTACGCGGCCTGTCTCTCCTCCGAACTCATCCCGTTCAGCACCACGCCGACGGTCAGACCCAGGAAACGGTGCACCTGCCCCATCCACTCCGCGTCACGCTTGGCCAGGTAATCATTGACGGTGACTACATGGACGCCCTTTCCCTCCAGGGCGTTTAAATAGGCGGGAAGGGTGGACACCAGGGTCTTGCCCTCGCCGGTCTTCATCTCCGCGATGCGCCCCTGATGCAGAATGACGCCGCCGATGAGCTGCACCCGATAGTGCTCCATGCCCAGGGCGCGCCTGGCCGCCTCGCGGACCGTGGCAAACGCCTCCGGAAGCAGGTCGTCCAGCGTCTCCCCCTCCGAGCAGCGCCTCCTGTATTCCTCCGTCTTGGCACGCAGCTCCGCGTCGGAAAGCGCCTGCATCTCGGGGCGCAGCTCCTCGATCCTGTCAACCAGGGGCTCAATGCGCTTCAGCTCCCTGGAGCTGTGTGTGCCAAAGATCTTCTCAAATGCTTTCATACAAAAACACCTTTCATCCGATTCCATTTTACGATTTCATTTCGATGCCCGCACAACAAACCGCAGGCACCATACAGATTATTGTAACAGATTTGCGCCTGGGTTTCAACACTTGACAGGTGGGAAGTCGTAAACATTTTGTAAAGGATGTGTAAAATAAAATCAATTTTTGGGAAAACGCGCTATTTACATGGTTCCCTTTTTTCATCCTTTGTGTTAAAATAGGAGGAGAGACTTTCAACTTTGTACAGAGTTATCCCAGTGAAATTCTATGAAAAAACTATCTACTTTACAGCTGGTTCCCGGCATGACGGTGGCGGAGAGCGTTCTCAGCTACGATCATCAGCTCATTTTGTCCAAGGGGACCGTGCTGACCGACAAATTGATAACAAAACTGGATTTGTACGGTGTTCTCACCGTTTCCGTGGAGGACACCGAGACTTCCATGCCCGTTTATCCGGACGCTCCGGAGGCGATCACGCTGCCCGCCGACCTCTCCTATTCCGACCGGATCAAGCTCTCCCCCTCCTTCCAGCAGTTTAAGAAGGAGTACGAGCTGAACGTGGAATCCTTCAGGGGCCTGGTCAACGACGTGGTGGAGCGAAACGCCAAGCTGGATGTGGACACCCTGCTGCGCAACTCTCTGGAGATCATTGCCTCCGGCAAAGGGCAGATCGGTATTCTCGATATGCTCCAAAATATGCGCGAGTACGACGATTCCACCTTTACCCACTGCCTGAACGTGGGGCTGATCGCCAACGTGTTTGCCACCTGGCTGAGATGGAGTCCGGAAGATACCGAGCTGGTCACTGTCTGCGGGCTGCTCCACGACATCGGGAAGCTCCTGGTCCCCTATACGATCATCTCCAAGCCGGGCAAGCTCTCGGCCGAGGAGTACGCGCAGATCAAGAAGCACCCCATCTCCGGCTACCAGCTTCTGCTGGGCCAGGATGTAAGCGAGCACGTTCTCTACTCCGCCCTGATGCACCATGAGCGCTGCGACGGCACCGGATATCCCATGCGCTTGGTCGGAAAGCAGATCGACCAGTTTGCCAAGGTGATCGCCATCGCGGACGTATACGACGCTATGACCGCGTCCAGGGTCTATCGGGGGCCGCTGTGTCCCTTCCGCGTCATTGAGATCTTTGAGGCGGAGGGCTTTCAGAAGTATGATGTGGAGTATCTCCTCACATTCCTGGAGCATGTGGTAAACTCCTACATCCAGAACCGATGCCGGCTGAGCGACGGGCGGGAAGGGGTCATCATCGCCGTCAACAAGGATAAGCTTTCCAGGCCCTTCGTCATGGTGGACGGCGAATGTTTCAACCTTGCCGATCACGAAAACCTGACGATCACGGATCTTTTGTGATCCAGCCAATCCAACCAATCCGATCAATAGAAGCGAGGAAATCCATATGGCAGCAACCGTGATTCACATTTATGTCAACACGCCGGAGAAAACGCCCAATTACGACACCGTCGGGGAGGCTCTGGCTTCTATAAATGCGGGCCTGTATGAGCACCCTCTGCATCGGGACGGCCTCCATCCCTTGGATGAGCGGCCCACCTCCTCGGCAAAGAGCTTTCCCGCGGAGGTTTCCGATCTGCCGCCCGTGGTGATCCACATCGGGGAGGGCACCTATCGGGAAAAGCTGGTCATCACGAGGCCCAACCTGACGCTTGAGGGCTCGGGCAACGATAAAACCACCATCGTCTACGGACAGGGCGCCCGGGAGATCCTGCCGGACGGCACCAGCCGCGGCACCTTCCGCACCGCTTCCGTCCGCATTGACACCCACGATTTTACCGCAAAGCACATCACGTTTCAGAACGATGCCGGCTACGGGCACACGGCAGGCCAGGCGCTTGCCCTCTACGTGGACGGGGACCGCATCGCCTTCGAGGACTGCATTATGCTGGGCAGCCAGGACACCCTCTTCACCGCTCCCCTCCCGCCCACCGAGGCACAGCCGGGCGGATTTCGGGGCCCGGGCGAAAAGAGCCCCCGCATCCTGGGGCGGCATTACTTTAAGGATTGCCTGCTGCGCGGCGATGTGGACTTTATCTTTGGCGGCGCCATCGCCTACTTTGAGGACTGTGTGATCTTCTCCCAGAAGCCGGGCGACCGGATCCCTCCGGAGAGTCCGGACGGCCAGGTCATCTACGGCTATGTCACCGCGGCCTCCACGCCGCAGGGCGAGCCGTTCGGCTATGTGTTTCGGGACTGTCACCTGATCAGCGACTGTCCTCCCGCCTCCGTCCTGCTGGGACGTCCCTGGCGCGAATGGGCCAAGACCGTTTTTCTGCACTGCCGGATGGGGGAGCACATCCACCCCGCAGGCTGGGGAGACTGGGACAAGGATCACGACCATTTCTTCTACGCGGAGTACGATTCCTACGGCCCGGGCGCAAACCCCGAGGCGCGGGCTTCCTTCTCCCACCAGCTCACGGCCGAGGAAGCCGCCGAATACACTCTGGAAAAGGTAATGCAGGGCTGGGTTCCCTTACAGGAGCCCTGACCCTGCTCTTTTTTTAACGAAACAATGTCTTGAAAAGACCTCTCTTGAGCACCTGTGCGCCGGTGTTGATCAGCTGCCTCTCGATCTGGTTCCTGCGGCGCTCCTCCGCTCTCTCCTTCTTTTTGGCGGCCGCCTCTTCCTCCTTCTTCCTCTGTCTGGCCGCGGCCTCTTCCTCCCTGGCCTTCTGCTTCTCCAGCTGTTCTCTCAGCTCCTCATTCTCCGCCTCCAGGGCTTCCTTCTCCATCTCCCGCGTCAGGACCTCATAGGCGGACTCCTTATCCACCGGCTGATCGTAGCGGCTCATGCCGTCCCGCGTCATCAGGATCTGCCTGCTCTGTTCATCCACCGGCCCCATCAGGCTCTGGGGACAGATGATTGCCGTCCTGCGGGCGATGCCGGGCACGCCGTTCTCATCCAAAAAGGAGGTAAGCGCCTCCCCCACTCCCAGCTCCATGATCACGTCCTCCGTCTTGAAAGCCGGGTTCTCGCGCATGGACTGTGCGGCCGCCCTGACCGCCTTCTGCTCTGTGGGCGTGTAGGCCCGCAGGGCGTGCTGTACGCGGTTGCTCAGCTGGGCCAGCACCGCGTCGGGGATATCCTTCGGGCTCTGTGTCACAAAGTAGATGCCCACGCCCTTGGAGCGGATCAGCCGCACCACCTGCTCGATCTTTTGCACCAGCACCCTGGGGGCATCCGCAAAGAGCAGGTGCGCCTCGTCAA
The DNA here is from genome assembly GCA_947631615.1 of uncultured Acetatifactor sp. GTDB lineage: Bacteria > Bacillota > Clostridia > Lachnospirales > Lachnospiraceae > Acetatifactor. The sequence goes on along the minus strand of CANRLX010000006.1, from coordinate 40,890 downwards.
AGAAAAAGACCATCCTGGGCTTCTCCAGATCCCCCGCTTCCGGCAGGTTCTCAAAGAGCTCCGCCATCATCCACAAGAGGAAGCTCGCATAGAGCGCGGGATTCTGCACCAGCTTCACGCAGTCTAAGACATTGACCACGCCCTTCCCGTACACATCCGTCCGGATCCAGTCCGCAATGTCCAGCGCGGGCTCCCCGAAAAACACGTCTCCCCCCTGGTTTTCCAGCGGAAGGAGCGCCCGCAGGATCCCTCCCACAGACTGGGTGGAAATCGTGCCGTAGGTCACGGTATATTCCTTGCGATGCTCGTTTATGTAGTTCAGCACCATGCGCAGATCCTTCAGGTCGATCAAAAGCAGGCCCTTATCGTCCGCAATGCGGAACACGATGTTCAGCACGCCCTCCTGCGCCGGCGTCAGCCCCAGGATGCGGGACAGGATCTCCGGCCCCATGTCGGAGACCGTGGCGCGGACAGGATGGCCGCCCTCCCCGTAGATATCCCAAAAGCAGACCGGGTACGCCTTGTAGGAAAACTGCTCCCGAATCCCAAATTTGTCGATCCGGCTCTCCATGCCGTCCGTTTTCTCCCCGGGCAGGGCGATCCCCGACACATCCCCCTTCACATCGCAGAGAAAGACGGGGACTCCCGCATCCGCAAAGGATTCCGCCAGCGTCTTCATGGTGATGGTCTTGCCGGTGCCGGTGGCTCCGGCGATCAGGCCGTGCCGGTTGGCCATACGCAGCGGGAGCGTCACCCGCTCCTCGCCGCTCAGACCCACATAAATGCTTCCGTCCGTATACATAATCCCTCTCCTTTACGCCTCCTCGTACCGCTTCAAAATATGCTCCTTACACTGGATATTGTCCTCCGGCGTGGTGTTCTCCAGGGTCACATGGATAAAGGGCTTTCTGGTCTTGATAAATTTCAGGACGGAGGTGTAGTCCATCTGTCCCAGACCGGCGCCCACCGATTTCAGCTTGCCGTCCTCCACCACAAAATCCTTGATATGCACCATAGCCACATCCTCTCCCAGGACATCGATGGCCTCGTCCACAACGGCGACCTGATCCTGGTAATTGCAGATATCCAGCAGGTTGACCGGATCCAGAATGATCTGCAGGTTGGGGGAAGCGATCTCATCCAGAACCCTGCGCGCCCTGGCGGGGTTCCACACAATGTGCTTCCACACCGGTTCGATCGCCATCACCACGCCCATCTGCTCCGCGTATTTCACCACCGGACGCAGGTTGGCGATAAAGGTCCGCAGCGCCTCCTCGCCGTGGCACTCGGGCACATAGGAGTAGGTCTCGTTGGGCGCTCCGGTCTCCGTTCCGACCACGCCGCAGCCCAGCCAGGAAGCAAACCGGATATGGGCCATATAGCGGTGCGTGATCTTGGCAAGCTGCTCCCGATTGGGATTCGCCAGGTTCAAATAACACCCCAGCACCGCGATATCCACCTGATTTCTGGCAAAGAGGTTCTTTAGGTACATGGCAAATCCGGGGGTCAGCGCCTCGTCCGTGGTGGGGTACTCGCTGATCACCTTGCCGAGGGCCAGATGGCCGCAGCGAAATCCCAGCTCATGCACATCCGCAATGCGCTCCTCGATGGGCAATTTTTTGGTGTCATGTAAACGTATACCTAACTGCATAGATTCTCTCCTTTTTCCTAAATTTTTTCCCATATTTTTCTTCTATATTTCTCGGAAATACGATAAAGGGGCACAGCCCAAGCCGTGCCCCCGCCGGTTTACTTTATCAGCTCATCCACGCCGACAAACTCGTAGGCCTCGCCGGTCTGGCCCTCGATGTTCACATTGTCCAGCGTAAGCTTCGCCACATTTCTCGCAAAGAGGCCGCGCTTGCTGCTCTTCTCCACGCCCTCGGACATAGCGGGCACGTCGCACTTGGCGTTCTCCGCATAGGAGATGTGGATATTCCTCATCACGATCTCCTCGATCTTCTGCTCGGGGAGGCCGTCAAAGTAGCCGGCCGCCACGTGGCAGTTGGTGCACTCCATATTCTCGAATACCATCTTCCGGATAGAGGGCGTCCTGTCGTCCACAGGGTAGGGATCTCTGGACTGCACGTATTTGGTCTTTCCGTCCGGATCGCAGAAGTAGAACGCATTCACCACCAGGGGCGTCATCACGTGGTCCAGAGTCAGGTTGCGGAAGGTGATGTTGCTCAGAATGGCGTCCTTGCCGCGCCCGCGCCGCGTCTTAATGCGAAGCCCTCTGTCCGTGTGGCGGAAGATGCAGTCCTCCACCGTCAGATTCACCACGCCGCCTGCCATCTCGCTGCCCAGCGTCACCGCGCCGTGCCCGTTCTCCATCAGACACTGGCGGATATGGATATTCTCGGAGGGTCTCTTGTGCTTTCTGCCCATGTAGATCTTGCCGCTCTTGACCGCAATGCAGTCGTCGCCCAGGGAGAAGCGCACTCCCAGGATCTCCACATTTCTGCAGGACTCCGGATCCAGCCCGTCGGTGTTGGGCGAGTCCGCGGGATTTTCCACGATCACCCCGATAAAGCGCAGATTGTCGCTGAAGTACGGGTGCAGGGTCCAGGAAGGGGAATTGCAGAATTTCACGCCCTGCAGCGCAATGTCCTTACAGCCGCTGATAAAGAACAGCCTGGGACGAAACGCGATGTTCATCACCTTGGGATTGTGCCACCAGTCCTCCTTAGAGGCGTTGCCGTTGATCACGCCCTTGCCGTAGATCACCACATCCTCCACGCCCACGCCGCAGATCACGCCGGAGAACATGGGTAGGGGGTTGCCCTCCCAGGTTCCCAGGTTGTACTCATCCTGCTCGTCGTAGCTTTGGATCATCGCCGGAAAGATCGGGAATTTCGCCCGATCCGTAAACGCTCTGAGCTCCGCGCCCTCCGCCAGCTCCAAGCGCAGGTGGCTCTTTAAGAAGAGGCTGCTGATGCGGTAGATCCCCGCCGGAACATAGACGCGGCTGTTCTCGGGGCAGGCCAGGATCGCCGCCTGGATAAAGTGGGTGTCGTCGTGCTCCCCGTCCCCCTTTGCGCCAAACTTGGTCACATCCAGCGTGACAAACTCATAATCCGTCCGGAAGGCCGTCTCCCCCAGCTTCTCCCCGCCGTCAAACACCTCCGCCAAATAGTCGGTGTCCGGCTTCAGCCCAAAGAGAGACGTGATCGTCTGCTCCGTGGTGCCATAGTCCGCTCCGTTTAATTTCACAGTGTAGGGCTTCTTCGTGAAATGTCTGCCCCCGTCCTTGATCTCAATGACAGCGCTGCGCGCCGTGTGCATTACCTGAACAATCTCCATATACCCTCTCATTCCGCCGTCCTCAAAACGGCTCTCACTCCTTTTCGTTTCTCCGGATCCTCCCCCGTCAGAAGTACATCCGGTACTTTTCCTCCAACAGAATGTCCCTTGCGCAGGCATCCTTCACCGCGTCGCCAAACCGCTTCACGCACGCCTCCTCCTGGCCCTCAAAGACGCCCTTTCCGCTCCCGTCGTACTCTGCAAGGACCCGCTTCACCAGCGCGCGGAACTGATCCACCAGCTCCCGATAATTCTCGTAGATCTCCGGACTGATTTTTTGGATGGTGGCAATCAGAAGCTTCGCATACGCCGAGGCGTTGGCAAACGTAAAGTCCGCGTTGACCTTTTGGTCCCAAACGCGCATCTGCGCCATAATGTCCGGATACCCCTCCTTCTTGTTGACCTCCGTCTCATAGGCCGCATAAACAGGATAAACCTCGGCCGCCGCAGCGTACATATCCCCGCCCAGGCCCGACAGGTCGAAAATTCCCTCTGCGGTGCGCGGAAGCGCCTTGATCTCCTCCGCCGTCATACTCATAAGTCATCCTCCTTCTCTATTCATTAACACCAAAAATATCGGTTTAAAAGGGGCGTTCGCACAAGCTGAAGCTCTCAGCCGGGCGGCGCCCCTCTCTTTTATTTCCTGTGTTCGATTCCGTCTCTTTTCGATCCGCGGGCAGCCCCTTACAGAGTCACGCCCTGCTTGAAGATCGCCATATCGTGGAAGCCTGCCGCCTCACTGCAAACCTGTCTGCCGGAGGCCACCTCCACCACATAGTCGAAGAGCTTCTTCGTCTCGTCCGCCATATTGCTGTCCTCCACCAGCACGCCGGCATTGAAGTCGATCCAGTTGGACTTCTTGCCCGCCAGTCTGGAGTTGGTGGAAATCTTCACCGTGGGAACGGGAGACGCAAACGGCGTTCCCCTTCCGGTGGTAAACAGGACGATGTGCGCGCCTGCCGCAGCCAGTGCCGTCGCCGCCACCAGATCGTTTCCGGGAGCGCTCAGCAGATTTAATCCGGGCGTCTTCACCGTCTCGCCGTAGGCCAGCACGCCCTTTACCAGCGCGCTTCCCGACTTCTGAGTGCAGCCCAGGGACTTATCCTCCAGGGTGGAGATCCCGCCCTTCTTGTTGCCGGGGGAAGGATTCTCGTAGATGGTCTGATCGTGGCGCTTAAAGTAGTTCTTAAAGTCGTTGATCAGATCTACCGTCTGCCGGAAGAGCTCCTCGTTGGCGCAGCGGTTCATCAGAATGGTCTCGGCGCCAAACATCTCGGGCACCTCCGTCAGGATGGTGGTGCCGCCCTTGGAGATCAAAAGATCGGAGAAGCGTCCCACCAGGGGATTGGCCGTGATGCCGGAGAGTCCGTCGGAGCCGCCGCACTTCATGCCCACCACCAGCTTGCTCACGCTGATGGGCTCCCTCTGGAAGCCGGAGGCATAGTCGATCAGGCCCTTGATGATCTCCACGGCGTCCTCGATCTCATTGTCGGACTCCTGGCACACCAGGAATTTCACCCGTTTCTCATCGTAGTCGCCGATATAGGGCTTTAACACGTCGATATTGCTGTTCTCGCAGCCCAGTCCCAGCACCAGCACACCGCCGGCATTGGGATGGTTGATCAGATCCGCCAGGATCTGTCTGGTGTGCTCCTGGTCATCGCCCATCTGGGAGCATCCATAGGGGTGAGGGAAGGCGATGACCTCCTCCACGCTCCCCTTTACAAAGGCGTTCGCCTGCTTTGCAATGGCAGTCGCCACATTGTTCACACAGCCAACGGTGGGGATCACCCAGATCTCGTTGCGGACGCCCACCTTGCCGTTGGGACGGTTATAGCCCAGGAAGGTTGCATCCTCCGTCTTTACCTCCTCCACGGGAGTCGGGTCGTAGGTGTACTCCAGCAGGTCGCCCAGAGCGGTCCTCACATTGTGGGTGTGGATCCAGCTCCCCTCCTTGATGTTCTCCTTGGCGTTACCGATGCGGTAGCCATACTTGATAACCTCACCGCCGTAGGGAATATCGTTAATCGCCATCTTGTGTCCCGCGGGGATCTCCTGCGCCGCGGTGATCTCTCTTCCGTCCACAGAGATCACGGTCCCCTCGGGGATGGTGTTCAATGCCACCACCACATTGTCATTGTCGTTGATCTTTAAGAAATCTTGCATAATGCCGCCCTCATTCCATTCGCTTTAATATCGTCCAAATATGCCACTACCGCGTCGGTCAGTCCGGGAACCTTGTTCAGATCCTGTCCGTGGAAGTCCTCTCTTCCCAGGTAGGAGGTCACGAAGGTTCTCGTATCCTTTTCGCAGTTGTCGCGGAAGAACTCCAGCACCGCCTGGTCGTCCTTGATGTTGTACTCTGCGCCGTCCCTGTGGCCGATCAGCGCGCCGTCGCGGATCTCGGTCCCGCAGTAGAATGCCATCAGCGCCGCAATGGAGAAGGTCAGATGCGCGGGAAGCTTCCCGAACTTATCCACATAGCCCAGCAGGCTGGGAAGGCATCTCGCCCTCCACTTGGAAACGGAGTTTAAGGAGATGGCCAGAAGCGCGTGATCCACATAGGGGTTGTTGAAACGGTTTACCACCTCGCCCGCAAACTGCTTCAGCTCGTCCTCGGGAAGGGTCAGCGTGGGGATCACCTCGTCGAAGATGGTCTTGTTCATAAAGTCGCGGATATCCTTATCCTCCATGGACTGTCTCACGATATCGTTGCCGCACAGCCAGGAAGCCAGCACAAAGGAGGTGTGCGCGCCGTTCAGGATGCGTACCTTTCTCTGCTTGTAGGGATGATGGTCGTCCGTGAACACAACGGGCAGGCCGGCGTCGGGAAGCGGAAATTCCTTACTGATGTCCTTGGCGGACTCGATCACCCAGAGCGCGAACGGCTCGCCGGTCACCATGATGTGATCCTCGTAGCCCAGCTTCTCCCACTCCTCCTTCTCGTTGTCGCGGGGATAGCCGGTGATAATGCGGTCCACCAGGGTAGAGGTGAAGATGCAGGCGTCCTCCACCCACTTTTGAAACCCGTCGCCCAGCTTCCACAGATCGATCAGCTGCATCACGCACTTTTTCAGCATGATCCCGTTGTCGTCGATCAGCTCTACGGGGAGCATCACCAGACCCTTGGACGGATCGCCCTGGAAGGTCTCAAATCTATGATACAAAAACTTGGTAAGCTTGCCGGGGAAGGTCTTAGGAGGCTCTGCTTCAAACTTGTCGGTATCGTCAAACACGATGCCGGCCTCGGTGGTGTTGGACACTACAAAGCGAAGGGTGTCGATCTCCGCAAGGCTCATGTACTTGTCATACTGCCTGCTGGTGTCCACCGCGTCGGCGACGCTGGTGACGATGCGGTTGATGATCTTTGCTTCGCCGTTCACGTTGCCGCGCAGGGAAACGGTGTACTGGCAGTCCTGTTTGTGGAAATTGTCCAGGTTGCCGAACTCGATGGGCTTGATCAGGACGATGTCCCCGTCAAACTTGCCCTGCTCGTTGGCAATGTCGATCATGTAATCCACAAAGCCGCGCAGGAAGTTGCCCTCGCCAAACTGCACGACTCTGATCGGTCTGTCTTTTTTGCCGGTCTTTGCCTTGTTTAAGATTTCCATTTTGTCCTCCATTCCGCGCCCCTTGACGCATCCTCTTAATCACACCTCTGGCGGTGCACGCCTCTCGGCCGCTTACCATAAAATCATCCGAAGAGCAAACTCTTCTACAGTAAGTAATTATAGTAATAATTTTACCGCCAAAAGCAAAGTTAGTCAATATACAAACTTGGCCGCCGGGAAAAAAGTAAAAATGCAGTTTACATCTTGAAAAGAGACTCTTTTTTCGCTATAATGCAGGTATGGTTTCATTTGTTTGAGATTCTGCCGGAAAACACGGCCGTGCGCATCCGGCGGCGCCCTGCAAAGCGGGGCGGCAACACATAATCGATAGGAGGACAAAACATGAAAGCATTTATGGACAAAGATTTTCTGCTGGAGACCGAGACGGCGCAAAAGCTGTTCCACGATTACGCGGAAAAGACCCCTGTTCTTGATTACCACTGCCACATCAATCCCAAGGAGATCGCGGAGGACCGCCAGTTTGAGAACATCACGCAGGTATGGCTGGGCGGCGACCACTACAAGTGGCGTTTCATGCGCTCCTGCGGCGTGGATGAGAAGTACATCACCGGCGATGCCTCCGATTACGAGAAGTTTGTAAAGTGGGCGGAATGTGTCGGAAAGGCAATCGGCAATCCGCTGTTCCACTGGAGCCACCTGGAGCTGCAGAGATACTTCGGCTACAACGGCGTCCTGAACAAAAAGACCGCCGACGAGGTGTGGAACCTGTGCAACGAGAAGCTGCAGCAGCCCTCCATGAGCGTCCGCAGCCTGATCAAGCAGAGCAACGTGACCCTGATCTGCACCACCGACGATCCCATCGACTCTCTGGAATGGCACAAGAAGATCGCGGAGGATCCCACCTTTGATGTGAAGGTCCTTCCCGCCTGGAGACCCGACAAGGCGATGAACATTGAGAAGCCCGACTATCTGGACTATCTGGATAAGCTTGCCGCCGCGGTAGGCGTGCCCGAGATCCGCACCTTCAAGGCTCTGAAGGACGCTCTGAAGAATCGTATGTCCTTCTTCGCCTCCATGGGCTGCAACGTGTCCGACCACGCGCTGGAATATGTCATGTACTGCCCCGCTTCCGAGGATGAGCTGGAGGCTATCTTCTTAAAGAGACTGAACAAGATGGTGCTCACCAAGGACGAGGAGATGAAGTTTAAGACCGCGTTTATGCTCTTTGTGGGCAGAGAGTACCACCGGTTAGACTGGGCGATGCAGCTCCACTACGGCTGCAAGCGCGACAACAACACGCTGATGTACGACAAGCTGGGCCCTGACACCGGCTACGACTGCATCAACAACTACGCTCCCTCCTCTCAGATGGCGGACTTCCTGAACGCTCTGAACATCACCGACGAGCTTCCCAGAACGGTCATCTACAGCCTGAACCCCAACGACAACCAGGCGATCGGCACCATCCTGGGATGCTTCCAGGATTCCACCGCCGTTGCCAAGATCCAGCAGGGCAGCGCATGGTGGTTCAACGATCACAAGGTGGGTATGCAGGATCAGATGATCTCTCTGGCAAACCTGGGCAACCTGTCCGGCTTCGTGGGTATGCTGACCGACTCCAGAAGCTTCCTGTCCTACACCAGACACGAGTATTTCCGCAGGATCCTCTGCAATCTGCTGGGCAGCTGGGTGGAGAACGGCGAGTTCCCCGCAGACTACGATATCCTGGGCGAGATCGTGACCGATATCTCCTACAACAACGCAAAGAGATATTTCCACTTCCCTCTGTAAGAGAGGGCAAAGCCCCGCAGGGGGCCAATACGGATCACTGAGAGGGACTGCCGGATGGGGCGGCCGAAAGGCCGGAACACGGCAGTCCTTTTTTTCGGAGAAAGGAGCGCCCATGGCAGTCCAAAGGAGCAAGGGGAGAAAAGAGATCGACCGGATTCTCATAGACAGGGGAAAGCGCGGCTATTACTCTCCCCTACAGCCAGATCACAGCCACAATTTTTTTGAGATTTTTTATCTATTGGAGGGAGAGTGCCGTTTTCTTCTGAAGGACAGCGTCTATCAACTGGGACGGGGAGACCTGGTGTTCATCGCCCCCGGCGAGCTGCACCACGCCACCTATCCCGGCGGCGCCACCTGCGAGATGGTGACGCTCCTCTTTAAGCGGGAGCACGTGACGATCCCCCAGTTCTCCGACACCCATTCCTTCATGGGAAGCGTCCCCGCGCTTTATCAGAAGGAGTTTCAGGCGCTCCTGGGCAAGATGCTCTCGGAGGCCTCCCAGATCGACGAGTACTCCTCCTGTTTTTTGCAGTGCTATCTCACGGAGGTGCTGCTTCTCTTGATGCGGCACTCCGTCATGAACGAGGTGGAGCCGGAGTTTCTCAACTCCAGGGATGCCGACATCCTGCTCGCCACCCGCTATATCTACAAAAATTTCAAAAAGCACCTGACCCTTGAGGAGGTCTCCAGGGTTGCCTCCCTAAGCCCCACGTATTTCAGCCGGAAATTCAAGCAGGTCACGGGGATGGGGTTCAAGGAATATCTGAATTATGTGCGGCTGAAGCACGCCCAGGCGGCGCTTCTGACCACCGACAGCACGATCACGGATATCGCGCTGGAATACGGGTTTAACGACAGCAATTATTTCAAGGATCTGTTTAAGAAGGTGTACGGGAAACCGCCCCGGGAATACCGCAGAGAGCGGGAGTGAGAAGCGAAAGCCCCTCGGGGTCACGTGATCTTCTGGACGGCCTCCGCGGAACCCATGACCATGATGCTCTCGCTGGCCTCAAAGACGTGGCGGGGATCCGGAAGGGGAAAGATCCGATCGTTTTTCTTGGTGGCCATCACGCTGACATGGTACTTGTTGCGGATGGAGAGCTCTACCATGCTCTTGCCCAGCCAGGGCTTTGGCACGGCGATCTCATAGATGCCGATCTCCGGCGTCAGCTCCACATAGTCAAAGATGTTGTCGGCGCCGAATTTGATGGCGAGGCGTTCGGCCACCTCCCGCTCGGCATAGACCACGTAGTCCGCCCCGTTGCGGAGCAGGAGCTTTCTGTGGACGTCCCGGGTGGCCCGGGCCACGATATACTTGCAGTTTAAATCCTTTAAGAGGACGGTGATCTCCAGGACGGTCTGGAAATTTTCCCCGATGGCGATGACCGCCAGGTCGAAATTGTCCACGCCGATGCCGGCCATAAACCGCTCCTCCGTGGCGTCCCCGATCAGGATCTGCTGGATGAAGCCCACCGCGTCATCCGCCCTCTCCTCGTTGGAGTCGATGGCCAGGACCTCATGTCCGTTTTCTATAAATTTCTGCGCCATATGACGGCCAAACCGTCCAAGTCCAATCATGAGAATCGATTTCATAGAAACTCCTCCTTTCGCAGTCCGCAATTACGGTATGATCCCTCTGTCCACAGCACCTGCCCTATCCGACCTGGATCTTCTCCAACGGCAGGCAGGAGCCGGTCGCCTTCCTGTCGGACGAAAAGGCCAGCAGCATGGTGATCGATCCCACTCTCCCGCAGATCATGAGAAAGGCCAGAATCAGCTTGGAGGCCATTCCCAGGCCAGGGGTAACGCCCAGGGTCAGCCCCACGGTAGCCATCGCAGAGGTGGTCTCAAAGAGAACGGTCAGTATGGGAAGCCCCTCCATGGCAGAGATCACAGTGGTGGCCGCCACAATCAGGATCAGGTAGGTCATGAACACGCAGGAGGCCGTTCGGGTGATCCCCTCTTCCATCCTGCGCCCAAAGGCTTCGATATTTTTCTTTCTGGCAAAGGTCGCATAGACGCTGACACAGAGCACCCACAGCGTTGTCGTCTTAATGCCGCCTGCCGTGGAGCCGGTGGAGCCTCCGACCAGCATCAAAAAGATCATCAGAAAGATCCCGGGTTCCGTCATGGAGGTCAGGTCGATCGTGTTAAACCCCGCCGTTCTCGCGCTGACGGACGCAAAGAGGCTGTGCAGGATCTGGGCCGGAAGGGAGACCCCCGCCGCCTGATTGCCGGCGTACTCGGTCAAAAACATTCCCAGCGCCCCAAATACCGCCAGGAACACACTGAGGGACAGAACCATCTTGCTCTGGAGCGTCAGTCGAGAAAAGCGGCCCTTCCGGTGCAAAACGTCGCTCCAGACAAAGAAGCCCAGCCCTCCCAAAAAGATCAGCAGCATGATCACGCTGTTGACATACAGGTTGTCCTTCATTCCCGTCAGGGAGGAGAACTCTCCGGTAGTCCCTCCCATCAGATCGAAGCCGCCGTTGCAGAAGGCGGATATCGAGTGAAAAATCGAAAAGTAGATCCCTTTTCCCACCCCGAACCTCGGCACAAAATCAAATGCCAGCAGGATAGCCCCCGCTCCCTCGATCACAAGGGTCCCCAGCGCAATAAACTTTGTCATGCGCACGATGCCTCCGATCTGGGGCGCAGATATGGAGTTTTGCATCAGGGAACGCTGTCCGAGCCCGATCCTGCGCCTTGTCAGCACCATGATCAGGATGGCTACGGTCATAAAGCCGATGCCGCCGATCTGAATCATGGACAGGATCACCAGCTGTCCGAACAGGGTCCAGTGGCAGAAGGTGTCATAGCGCACCAGTCCGGTCACACAGGTGGCGGAGGTGGCGGTAAAAAAGGAATCTGTCACCGGAGTCATCCTCCCGTCCCTGGCGGCGACCGGCAGGGACAGCAGGACGGTCCCCAGCAGAATGATCAGGCAGTACCCACCCAGAATGAATTTCATGGGCGACACTGTCTGCCAGATATTTCTCTTTGTCTTCCTCAATCCAAGCTTCACCACATACCTCGATTCTCATTCCGGATCCGTTTTCGTCCGTGCAAAAACCACGCGGTCCTCTCTGTCACAGCGTGGTTTTCACAGTTTTTCCAGGCTCACGCCTAGTATTTCATTGTCTGCTCCTCACCGTTCAGCACGCGCAAGGCTCCCTGTGCCAGCGCCAGCAGCTCGTCCTCCCCGGGATATACGGTGAAGGGCGCGATCCACTCCGCTCTCTCCCGCAGCGCGTCCACCACGTCAGTACCGTAGGCGATCCCTCCGGTGACAATAATCCGGTCCACCTTACCGTTTAGGACACACGCCATAGAGCCGATATCCTTGGCCACCTGGTAGATGAAGGCCTGCTTTGCCTCCGCCGCCTTCTCATCCCCCTCGTTGGCGCGGCGGGTCACCTCGCGCATATCGTTGGTCCCCAGGTAGGCGTTGAAGCCGCCCTTCCCCACGAACTTGCCGTACACTTCCTTCTCCGTGTACTTGCCGGAGAAACACATCCGGATCAGCGCTCCGCTGGGCGCCGCGCCCGCGCGCTCGGGAGAGAAGGCGCCGTCACCGTCCAGAGCGTTGAACACATCTACCACTCTTCCCCCGATATGAGCTCCCACGGACACGCCGCCGCCCATATGGACGACGATCAGTCGAAGAGAGTCATACGGTTTGCCGATCTCCTTCGCGTACCGCTTTGCCACCGCCTTCTGGTTCAGCGCATGGAACACGCTCGTGCGGGGCAGCTCCGGAACACCGGAATAACGGGCGAGCGGCTGCAATTCGTCCACCACCACCGGATCCACGATATAGGAGGGAACTCCGATGGAGTCCGCGATCTCTCTGGCCAGGATGCCGCCCAGGTTGGAGGCGTGCTGCCCCTGTACGCCGACCTTCAGATCCTCCAAAAGATCGTCCGTCACCGCATAGGTGCCGCCGGGAATGGGCTTCAACATACCGCCTCGGCCCACCACTACATTCAGGCTCTTTATCTCAAAATTTTTGCTCTCCAGAAGATCCATAATAATCTTTTTGCGGAAATCCTTTTGGTCCACAATGTTGGCATAGCGGCCGATCTCCTCGGTGGAGTGGCGCAAGGTCTCCTCAAACAACAGGTTCTCATCCTCAAAGACACCGATCTTGGTGGAGGTGGAACCGGGATTGATGATCAAGCTCTTAACAGACATTTCGGGTTCTCCCTTCTTATTTCTTTCTTAATTTCTTTCTTAATTCTTTTTTTGGGGCAGTGATTGGAAGCTCTTTTAACGGGGGGCTTTTGGTTTTGGTTTTGGGGCTTTCGGGCTTTCGGTTTTGGTTTTTGCTTTGTTTCTTTCCGTTTTGGTTTTTGCTGTTTTGGTTTTGGGGCTTTTGATCTGTTTTTTCTGCTCGGTTTCTTTCTGCTCTGTTTCTTTCCGCTCTGTTTCTTTCGGCTCTGTTTCGTTCCGCTCTGTCTCGTTCGGCTCGGTTTCTTTCGGCTCTGTCTCTTTCTGCTTCCGCTTTATCTTGCCTTTTTCATCTCCTCGGCTACCACTGCTGCCAGAGCAATGGAGTTGACCTTGGTCTCAAAGGTGTCGGAGCGGCTGGTCAGAATCACGGGCACCTTCGTGCCAGTCAAGATACATCCGTTCTTTACGTTCGGCACCATATGTACGATAGCCTTGTACACCTGGTTGCCAGCGTGGATGTCCGGAAAGAGAAGGACGTCTGCGTCCCCCTGGATCCTGCGGTCGGTAGCTCCCTTGTGTTTGGCCGCCTCCGGATCGATGGCCAGATCCAACGACAGAGGGCCGTCCACCACACATCCTGTAATCTCTCCCGCCTCACACATCTTCGTCAGCTCCTCCGCCTCAACCGTCACCGGCATCTTAGGGTTCACCACCTCCACCGCCGCAAGAGGCGCCACCTTGGGCAGCTCCACGCCGCAGGCCCTACATACCGGTACGGTGTTGTTGATGATATGCATCTTGTCCTCCAGGGAGGGGTAGGTCATAAAGGCCACATCCGTCAGAAACAGCAGACGGTCGATGCCGGGGATCTCAAACACTGCCACATGGGACAGGACGCCTCCCGTGCGCAGGCCCACCTCCTTGTCCAGCACGCTTTTCAAGAAATTTTTGGTGTCGATCAGGCCCTTCATGTACATGTCCGCTTTTCCCTCATGGGCAAGCTTTACCGCCTTTAAGGAAGCCTGTATCACATCCGGCTCGTCAATGATCTCAAACCCGGTCAAATCCATGCCGATCTCTGACGCGATCTTGCGGATCTTTGCTTCGTCTCCCACCAGGATCGCATCCGCGATCCCTTTCTTTTTTGCCTCCTGGACCGCCTCCAGAACGGCCGAATCCTGCGCAACGGACACGGCTACCGTCTTCTTGCCGCACTCCTTGACCTTTGCAATAATCTCCTCAAACCCTTGCTTCATCTGCTCTCTATTCTCCTCTCTTTCTTCCGTCATATTCGACCATATCTGACGCTCCCACGCGGCTTCCGCCCTCCGAAGGGCACTTTGTTTTTGGAGGGTGCTTTCCGATGGCGTTTTCGGATGGCACTTCTGAATAATGCACCGTTTTCGGATGCTGTTTCCGAACGACACTTTCCAATGAATCTTACCGGAAGGTATTTACCGATGGCGTTTTCGGACGGCACCTCCAGATAATGCCTCGTTTCCGGACGTGTTTCCGGAGGGCGCTTGCCAATGGCACTTACCGGATGGCATTTCTGGATAATGCTCTGTTTCCGGACGTGTTTCCGGAGAGCATTTTCCGATGGCGCTTTTTAGCGCCGTTTTGCGATTGCACTTTTCATTCCGGGAAAGGCCCCCTGTGGGATACGCTATCGTTAAAATAATATCACAGTAACTATCAAAAATCAAGGCGCAGACCCCCGCTTCTCTGCCAAAGATCCGAAACGCCTCCGCCAGCTCCTTGCAACCGGACGGGACGCATGATAGAATGGATGCAAGCGGTTCTACACGACAAAGGAGGTGAGTGGTTTGTCCCGAAAATTTCGTCTGGCTGTGAAACGCCCCATCGTTTTGGCGGCAATTTGTGCGGCAATTTGGGCAGCCGCTCTGGTTGTCGCTCTGGCGGGATATCGATGCCTGGAAAAAAAGGCGCCCTCACCGAGTCAATACGATCTGTCTGCGTCCGCCAGGTGCATCGGGATCACGGATTACGCATACGATTCCTCCGGCAGACTCACTCAAACCACCCAATATTCCTATGACGGTCATTATATGCCCATGAACCTGGCGTATCCGGATCTCGTGGAGGAGACAGCCGACTCCTTCTTTCTGTTGCCCGGCGCTTCCTCCGTGTGGCGCAAAAGAAGCGAAACCCGATACTTCTACGGTGAAGAAGGGCGGCTGCTACGGAAGGAGGAATATCCTGCTTCTTTCCTAGGCGGAAATCCGGAGCACACCGTCACTTATTCCTACGGCGAGGACGGCGGATACACAGTGACCTGCGAGGTTCAGGGAACTCCGGAATACATCCTGACCTACGACGCCGATGGAAGGCTTTTGTCCGCGGATCTGCAGGAACAGTTGGGGCATCCCTACTTCTGCCACTATGACGAGAACGGCAACCGGATCCGGATCACGGACGACCACAACGTCCTAGTGGAGGAATCGGTATATGACCCGGCTCGCTCCGCCCGCCTGACGGGGCGCCCCTACGGAAGCTATTATGTGGTTTGGCTGGATTATTTTAATGAAGATCAGAAGCGAGTCTCCTCCTATTGGTATGTGAGAGGCTATCGGGGCATCCTGCAGGAGCATACCGCCGAGGAAATCCAACAGGTCAGCGTGCCGAGCTACCAGGCTTTCTACGACGGGGATCGGCTGGTGGAAGCTGTTTGTGAAAACGAGTGGGTGCGAACGCTCCAAAGCAACCAGAGCTATTCTTCTTCCCGCTACGAGCTGTTTGATTATGATGCCTCCGGCAGAATCCTGTGGCACTACCGGATCCAATTTTCCAACGGGCTCTATGCCTACCGCTATCTGTATGACGGGGATCGGCTGATCCGCAAGGTATATTATGAAATCCAGGGGAACTGGCAGCATACGTTGTACGACGGCACGACCGTCCGTTTCTGCCGAAATGAGAGCGGGGATTTGTCCACAATCACTCGATACGACGTCTCCGGGAACATCCTGCACGGCTATCAATTCGACCGCGCTGACAGCACGAGCCCAACGGTCCTTCGCGCCGTCGGCGGCGCGGGCAGCATGGCGGAAGCCTGGCAGCGCACAGGCGGCATACCAGACATCCGAAAGACAGACAAGACGACGGGAAATGAGGAAAAGCTCTTTGAGCAAACAGAAGCGTCCCCAGAAAACGGCAGCTTCGCAGGCGAAACCGACACGTCGCATACTCCTCCGATACCGGAGACAACCTATCCGGTGAAAAAAGGTGACTGCCTGTGGCGCATCGCCGAGGAAACACTGGGCGACGGAAGGCGCTGGACAGAGATCTACGACTGCAATCGAGATGTAGTGGGTGCAAACCCTTCTCTTATTTATGAGGGCACGTGGATCCGGATCCCAGACGAAGAGTGAGTGGGAAAGCAAGTTCCTTTTGTGGGCGATTTCCTGAGGCGTTCCTATGGGCGGGTAGGTGCAGAATACGGGGAAGCCATTTCCTCTTAGGGCGATTTCACCGTGCGTTCCTATGGGCAGATGGGTGCAGAATACGGGGAAGCCATTTCCTCTTAGGGCGATTTCACTGTGCGTTCTATGGGCGGATGGGCTCACAAAACGAATAGTGTCCCCAAGAGCTTTCATAATTCCACACCCTCCCACCCGACAGGTTTTCAAAAATCGTCCTGTCTAAAATACCTTTGACTCCGCTGCTCTTCCGACGGTTTCTCCTAATGATGTAAGGCGGCTTTCAAATCTTGAAATGGAAAGCAATGATAGCTCTCATATATGCCTGCTGCTTCATCAGGGAAAAGGTCAAGTGAGACTGTTCATCCAACAGGATTATGCCTATTTTTCCATCTCTGACCAGCTACTCCGGAATTTTTATCAGAATCCAGATGCCGTCGCTGTAGGACTGATTGCAGATCTCGATCCACATATCTGTGTTGATGTCGGCCTTAAGATCCTGTCGGATGCTTTAATAAACAGCTCTACTGCCTTCCTCCTTTACTCCCGCCTTTACTTTTTCCTTTGCCGCCTGTGTTATACGGTTTTCAAAATGCCTTTTCCTTCCTCTTTACACGTCCCTTTGTCTCCTATATTACACAATCTTCAAAATGCCTTTCCTTTCCGCTACACGCTTTTTTAAGTACGCTGGTATTGGTTGTAGGAAAGTATACCGCCAACAACCGTCTGCTTCCATCATCCGATAGGGCGCTTTTGTTTTGGATATTTCTATTTCTGGTACCACAGTTTCTGAGGCAAATACACATAGACACTTCGCTAACTTATACCGACCCACAGCAGAGATGCCAAAATGGTTTGCGACAGGGCAACCAGTGCACGGAAATTAACTTGAGAAAGAAACAGAAACATCATCCCTCGAGATATGTTTATGCAAAGAAAGAGACAATATCTGCCAGCGAGTCCACCCTGGCATACAGGCATTTGGCCAGTTCCGCATCCGGCTCCGTCTGGTCAGGCACCATAATAACCTGACAACCAGCCCGATAAGCGGACAGTACGCCGTTGGGAGAGTCCTCCACCGCCAAGCAGTCTTTCGGTGCCAGTCCCATCTCACGGCAGACATACTGGTAAATATCCGGCGAAGGTTTGCCCTCCCGCACCATCGTAGCGCTGATAATATGGTTGAAATAACCGATGAGTCCAACCTGTTCCAGATACTTTTGGGTACGCTCCAGGTCGCTGGCCGTGGCAACAGCGGCCATGATCCCTCTCTCTTTTAAAAAGGACAAAAGACGGACCGCCCCCTGTTTACACCGGAGACCCTCCTGCCTTAAACATTCCTCCATAAGGGCTTTGCGCTTCTCCCGCACAGCCGCATAGTCCAGCGAATCGCCAAACCACTCCCTCAGCTGCGCAGCCGCAAAAGGCCGTCCCAGACTCCGCATCTTTAAGGCCTGCTCATCGGTCATCCGATATCCAAACACCGCCAACGCCTTCGGCCAGAAAATACGGTAATACCGTTCCGTGTCTATGAGCGTTCCATCCATGTCAAAAATAACTGCCTGTATCATGCAAACTTCCTCTTGAATCTAATGGTCCTCTAAAACCTGCTTCCTTTTATAGCTTAATCTTTAAAATTTATGTTCTTTGAAAACTTATGTCCTTTTGGAGCTTATCTTCTTTTGATGCTTACATTTTAAAGTTTATTTCGTTTTGAAATTTACTCTCTTGGAAGTTTACTTCCTTTTAAAGCTTTCTTTTTTTATTTATGTCCTTTGAAAATTTACTACTATTGTATATGTGTCATGTCCTGCCTTTCCCATTTTCAGAAATACAGCTACGCTGATAAAGATGCTTTGAACCGGAGGTTCCTCCCTATTCCACGGGGGCTATGAAGTCCCATCACAGCTTCTCATTTTCACAAATTGCAGTTTCTATTTTATATTTTTATTAGAACTTGCTTCACAAATTTTCCTGTTTCTGCAAGTGAGTAAGTAGTGCCTCACAGCCCTCCACAATGTCCGCATAGGCCACATCAAACTTTCCTGTATACCAGGGATCCGCCACATCGCGGTCTGAGCCGGCAAATGTCAGAAGCTTATACGACTTGTCCATCTTATGCCCCAATATTCTCTCTATGTTTCGCATATTCCTGCTGTCCATACCGATCAGATAGTCATACTTATCATAGTCCTCCCTGGTAAGCTGAACAGCTCTTTTTCCATCGCATCGGATACCGTGTTTTGCCAGCTCCTCCCTGGCAGGCGGATAGACCGGATTACCGACACCGTCCCAGATTTCATCCGTGCTGGTGGCCGCTGAAGCGACATAGACGCGATCGGAAAGACCGTGCCGCTGAAGCAAATCTTTAAAAATAAATTCTGCCATGGGGGAACGACAGATGTTGCCGTGGCAGACGAAAAGTATTTTTATCATTTTCAAGAAACCTCCGCAAATGCTTGATTTTACTGTGTTTCAGGCGTTTTTAAACCGTGTCCATAAACACATTTTTTAGCATAACTTGGAATAATTTTGCATAACTTCTCCTTCATTTGGGCTAAATTCTGGGCTAAATTCAAAATTTTTAGCCCACAGCATTACAGACCTTTTTCATTTCTTCCAAGGCATCGTCAAACTGTAAATGTGTGTATGTATTGAGCGTGACACTGATGTCTGAATGTCCCATAATATATTGTAATGTTTTTGGGTTCATTCCCGACTTCGCCATATTGGAGCAGAAAGTGTGTCTGCATACATGAGGGGTTATACAAGGCATCTGCACTTTATAGATACTATTATACTTTTCCCTAATATGCTGGAAATACTTCTCCCAGTGAAGTGCCACCATCGGTCTGCCGTTCTTATCCATGAACAGGAAGCCATGATACATATTTCCTTTCACATCACTAACAACCGGCTCCGCTTTCAGTTTTTCACGGTTTTCAAGGATATTCCTGAAGCAATCCATAACTTCCTTCGTCATAGGGACGAACCTCACGCCGCTGGGCGTTTTCGTATCCTCTATGATGTACTGCATATCCCGCGTCCTTTGTAGCTGACGCTCGACCCTGAGTTTGCCTTCCTTAAGGTCAATATCCTCTTTGATCAAACCGCAGAATTCAGAGATACGAAGTCCGGTATGGAACAGTATATAGATTGCGTCATAGTACCTTGAAAAATGATTGTCATTTTTGACAAATTCCAGATACTGCCTTTCCTGTTTCCTTGTGATTGCCTCTCTTGTAACACTGTTATTCACAACAACAGTGCTCAGATGAAACTCAAACGGATTCCTGCGTATCAGGTCATCATCCACCGCCATCTGAAATGCAGGCCTCAGTACGCCACGGATAGAATGAATGGAGCTGTATCCTCTGCCATCTACCTGCTGAAGCTTTATGAGCCAAGTCTTGGCATCTGACAGTTTTACCTGATCAATTCTCTTTGCACCAAATGGATCTCGTTTAATGATGTTGATAACAAAATTGTAATTAGCTTGAGTGTTGTGCTTTACGCCTTTTTTCTGTCCAACATACTTCTGCACCAATTCCAAAACTGTTACGTTTCCACCATCAGGGACAATACCATTAGCCAAATTTTTTTGAATATCTTTCTCCTTTTCTCTTAGGGGAATATCTTTACTTTTGCCTCTTGGATATGGGTCTGCTTCTGTTAATCTCCAGCTATATACAGATTTTCTGTTTCCAAACGCATCGCAATATTTGTACCGGTATCTCCCTTCTTTGTCCTGGCTCTCGCCTGTCATCAACTTTCGGCCTCTAGTGTCTCTTCTTATTTCTGACAACGTTTAACTCTCCTTTCTTGTCAGAGAGCCTCGGTATGATTAAATATACTATACCATATCGAAGGCTCAAAATCTATTCTCAATCCGCTTTATTCAAACAAATTGTTTATATCGCAGTAAGTTTTTCGTCAATAAATTTTTCAAATAATTTACGTTTAATCCGTGGTCTTGTGCCATTCCACAAAATAAAACTCTCGTTCTCATGATCATCTATAATTTTTCTTATCTTTTTATCACTGAATCCGAAATAGTCTGCCGCTTCCTGCACAGATAATGTGTACTTGTTCCACCACGGTATCTGTAAAAAATCTCTTTTAGACTCTGTAGTCTCATGCAATTCAGCTATTTTGATAACTAATCACTCCAATACTCAAAATTCTAATATAAAAAAAGCACCGCATAACGAAGCAGCACATAATATCCAATCTAAATATTCAATTTTTTCTTCAAAACACCGCACTCATATTTCAGAGTGCGGTTTCATTATCTTTTCTTTGATTCTTGTAATGCTGCAAGTGCAAGTCCTCTAACCTGTTGATTCATAGCCTCTTCAACCTCGCGTTACACTACTCCACAAATATGAAGCCCACTTATTTTTCCCATCGGCTCTTTAACCCAAACGCCTTGTCCGATTTTCAAATCAATTTCAGGTATGCAGCATTTAACCGTTCTTTCACTACCAGAATTATCCAAGACGACATATCCGTTAGAATTGATTGATTTAATAACAGATTTGTACGTTTTGTCACAATTGATTGTTTTTCGGTCAATAGCGTATTTAATTGCTTTTAAAATTTCATCTGATATATTACTCATCTTGCCCACCTCCATCTTGAACCACTCATCAACTAAAACCACGAGATTCCTGCTTCTTAGACCTCGTAACCTACTATCTCCACAGGCGTAAATTTCCGTAGTCCCTACGGTATTTATTATTTTTCGATTGACATATGTATGCCAATTCATCCCATGACTAAAGTCACGGGTGTTATTGACCTCCATCATAAAAATTTTATATAAGGTTTTTATCAATATTTGATTGAATTGTTTTATAATTTCAATACCATACGCCGTCATAGAAGCTGAAAATGCCGCATGACAATTAGCACCTTCCTCAATAGACTCAGTTATGTTTCTGATAATAACATCTTTGTTTTTCTTAAAAGATTCTAAAGTGATTTCACTAACTATATTTTCTAATTGATCCTGTGTTAAATTTTTCATATATTCCTCCAAAATTTATTATTATGTTTGCCATTTTCTGTAAGAAATCAAGCGTCTCTTTGCTGACCTGATAGGAATAATGTTCCCATTAGCTTTTCCTTATTTTCTACAGATTTAACCATTTTAGATGGTTGAGAATGTTCAATCCATCCTGATACATCTTGTGCGACTGTCAGAGTAAACATTGTTTACTTCCTATTTTTCTGTTATACCCACCTATGTAAACATTTGCAGCTTCTTAACCGAAATCGTCTGTAAATCATTCATTAAAGCCGTTGCTGAAGTAAAGTCTGTGACATTAGGTAAGGTGATGTGAAACTCTTGGGTAACATTCTGCCGCGTCCTACTATTATTAACATTGTTGATATTGCTTATTTGGTCAACAGCCGCTTTCATATCTTTTTGAATTTCATTGATAGGAGCAGCCAGGGCATTGATGTTACCAGATTTGTTAAGATTGAAATAGGAAGAAAATTTTTGTTGCATTTCATAGATTTCATCCTGTATCCCGATGGGCACTAACTGTGAACCATTTTTTAAAACAATCATGCCTTCATCGGCAGTACCACTAACCTGTGACGTTCCCGTATCCGAAATTTTATGATTCAGAAGATCTTTTGTCTGATCCTCGTTGAATATAATTGTGCCTTTCGGTAAGTCCATCATAGTTGGTGTATCTGTCAAAACCGTCTGACCGTTTGGAAATACTGTTATTTCAGGCTGTCCATACTCAGATACTAGCGCATTTTTTTCTGCATTTTGAAGTCCTTTAATCCCATCTGCATGTGCACTTCCATATTGGGCAGTAAACGAACCGCTTTCAAAATTCAAATCGCCAAGTGTACCTTCTGCAAACTGTGGGATCCCACCATTCGTCTCAACATTTATAGTGATCGTTGCCTCTGCGTGCATACCATCAACTTCATTGATTTTATCTATAACACCTTGGACATGTCCTTTGGCTTCTGCAATCGTATCACCAAATTCTTCAAACTTTCCAATCGCCCCATCGCCGCTTGGTTCCCCAAGAGTCTCATCCGTCTTTTCCCCTATAGAAACAATAGAAGAAATCAAACTATCGTTTTCAAGGTCTGAATCACCGCTTCCAATGGAAAGAGTAACATTATCAACAGCAGTATGTAATTCATTAAACTTTCCAATCGCTCCATCGCCGCTTGCTTTTCGATCTGTATTGCCTCCAGAACCAAGAGATTCATTTGTTGATGTTTTAATATAACTTATAGAATCAACTAAACCTCCTGCACTATCCTGTGCTCCTGTGCCTATCGTGGCAAGATTTTGAGTTCCAGACGAGATACCCCCAGAAATAGAAGACGTAACCGCATCAACTGCCTGTTTTAGTGAATGGAATTGTTCTATAATGCCGGTTCCGTTTTGTTCTAGCGAAAGGTGGTTCACAGCCTGTAGTGCAGAGAGCAATCCTCCAACGGTTTCTTCTTCACTAACCCCAATAGCAGTTGAGACATCTCTGATCACCTTTTCAAGATTTGTAAACGATTCTATAATTCCGCTGAATTTTTCTGTATTTGTAAACGCATTTAACCCAGCATTGATATCGTTAATACAAGTGTTCACGTCGGTTGCCTTTGTATGTAACTCATCCATGTTCGAGGCAACATTTTCCGTTGTATCTTCAATGGCTTCGGTTACTGGAGACAGTGAATTGCTCAATCCGCTAAGACTGTTGATATAATCCTGTGTGGTCTGAATATAGGATCCCAGCTCGCTTGTGCTTCGTCCAGATGCTTCAGACAAGGCACTTAGCATACTTTCATTCCCATAATAGATATCTGCTAATATACTGATATATTCGTCTTTAAATCTATTAAAGGCATCCCCTGACATATTTAGGACATCATCTGTCTCAATACCAAGCTGCCTTAATGTGGAAATGAGTTCAGCATTGCTCTCTAACTCAGCAAGCTCCTCCCAGCGTGCCTTGTAATCCTCTAATCCTTGAATCAGATGATCCCAATAGGCTTCGGTATCTTCAATCAATTTATCATAGTAGGACTCAGTAGAATCTTTTTGCTGTTCCAGCAGATCAATCTTTTTCTCTAATAGATCGATCTGTTTTTCTCTATCAGCGATTTCAATGTCAAGCTCTGCATCTTCGACTTCCTGGCGGGCCTGCTGAATCTCCTTGTCATCCTGAACATAGTGCATCCCCTTTGCTTCACTATATTGAAGAATCGTGCGCTGTTGATTTGCCCGCTCTAAAGCATATTTTTTCTGCTGTAAAGTAAGTTCCCGCTCCCGCTCGTCGTTCGCATCTTTCATTGCATCTTTTTCATCATTGATGCCATCAATAATAGTCTGTTGGGATTGTATCTGTATGTCAAGGTTTTCCAGGATCGTATCACGTTCTTTTTCAAGAGCTTCCACTGCTTCATCTTTTGATTTTTCATAGGACTCAATCTGTTTATCAATCAATCCAGTAATTCCGGACAATGCGCTCTCGTAAAGAGATTTCATGCCTTGAAGGTATTGCTTTTCATACTTTTGATACTCTTTTAGATACTTCTTTCGGTCATCGAAATATTTCTGATAGAGAATTCTTAAGTTGTCTAAATATTCCTTCTCGGAGATTGTACCCCTGTCCCGTAGATCATCAAGATTGCTAAGCTCTTCTTCAAACGCTTCTACATAAGCGTCACCAGCCTCTTTACCTGCATTGGATGCTGTGGATTTGCCATTAGTATAATTGACCTTTGGCTTAAACTCTATTTTTCCAGCAGCATCGGTAATCAACTTCTGCAGTTCTGCCGCTCTTTGTTCCGCCATAGCCGCTTGCTGTGTATTTGTGCCATATACGCCGCTGGCCATTGCCTGATAAATCTCTTCTAACTCAGTAAGGTATTGAATAACTTCACCAGTATATCCAGCATTTTCGGCCAATGTTTTTAGGTTTGCTACCTCTTCAGCGGTATCCATGTTTTGTACATCACAGATCTGCTTTCTAAAGGCAAGCATATCAATAGCCTGTCCTAAATTTTCAGCAGACACCATTTCTTCGGCAAATGCCCGTATCTGTTCATCTGACGCATCGGCTAAATCTAATCCTGCACTTTTCAACGCCTCTGTACTATCAATCAGTCCATCAAAAGCGACAAGTTCACTATTAACAACTCCCAAGTCTTCTAAGGCGGCTCTTAAAGTTTCAAAGTCTTCTGCTCCAGTCAAAACCGTATTTGTAATAGAAGTGGCAAGGGAATCAAACGCATCTTCAACATCGCTTTCTGTGGACTCAGTATCGCTTAATACACGCACGAAATTCTCATATGCTGAATAATCAAGGTCTGGATTGACTTCCGCAATTTCATCCAGTTTTGACTTAATAGCATCACAAGTAGAAAGGATATCGATCTCATTTAATTTAAACCCGTCATCCGTAAAGATATCCTGATATGCAGATTTGAGGGAATCAAACGCAGGCTTTAACTGTGTGTTGAGCTGGTCTACAGTTTGTGAGACGGATAGGAGAAAGGGCTCAACAGGATTGTTGGAAATATTCTCTGCCACTTTACCTATATTAGCTGCTAAACCCGCAAAATCTTCCGCTAAAAACTGTTTAAAACTACTTTGCAAGTCTTCACTTGCCCCCGCCGCACTCATTAAAGCTACTTCCATATCCTCAAACTCTTCAGCAGTGCTGGGGATGCCCTTTTGCACCATGTAGTTTAGTTTTTCTTCTTCATAACGCTTTTGCAGATAGACATCAAGGCTGTCTGACATTGCGTTTATCGCTGTATTCAGGTCAGTATAAATTTCGGTGTCCAGCAACGCCTCATCATTTTCTGAGGAAAGCACAAGTTGTTCTCTCGCTTCAATTAAAGCATTAAAGTATTTAAGAGCTTCTTCTGGGTCATCAGAAGAGATATCCCACGATATGTTGTTCCATACATGATTTACGGTCTCAAAGTCTTTTAAAGCGTCCGAGATGACGTTTACTGCTTTCTGTGCCTCTTCGGATAGCGCGTGGCCTTTATTATTAGAATCAATCGTTACCAATGAACCCCGCCACTCACTCCAGATGTTTTTTTGCAGTTTTTCTTCTGCGCTTTTTCTGCCAATTGTGGCCGAAACAGCCGCAGACTGTAATTCTTCTTTAGTTACTCTGGCCAGTGCATCAGCGTATTCTTCTGTGCCAACCGTTAATCCTTTTAAGGCTTCCGCCTTACCGCCAAGTGCCTTTGTGATGTCTTCTATGACCGTTTTAAAGTCCTCTTCTTCTATTGTTGTTCTTTCCTGAATAGAGGACAAACGGTTGTACTCGGTGTACAACTCCCTTAAACTGTTGGCGTGCTCTATTGCGGCATCACTGGCTTCCAGATTCTTCTGCCTTGTTTCTTCCAATTTTTGATTATAAGATTGATAAGCCATGACCGCCCCAGAAATCGCCATAGTTGCAATCATGATGGGGTTAGCCGCCATTGTAGCCAGAAGCCCTCTAAAGGCATTGCCCAAAGTTGTTGTGGCAGCAGTCAAGCCTGTTTGGGCAGTAGTCATACCCCATGTTTGTAATTTTAGCTTTGCTTCTTCTGTGCTGAGTCCTGAATTAACCAAGATCAACTCTTTTTGGGCCATGGTGAGACTTTTAGAAGACAACAGAAGTTTCATTTGACTGTCTGACAGACCATTCGACAAAAGCAATAGTTTATTAAAATCATCTGTGGGAATTTTGGTCTGCTTAACGATTTTCAGCGCATTAGAAAATTGATTTAAAGATATGTAAGCTTCTGTCGCTCCCGTCTTCGCCGCAAGGAAAAACTTGATTCCAGATGATACCGCAAGCCCTGTCAAAACACCTTTTAGTGCGTTCGTCTTATTTATAAATTCAACTAAGGCTGTGGTGGCTTGAATGATGCCAGAATAAATTTCATCAAAGTCCGAGTTAATCACCATGGACTCAAAAGATGCCTGCAAACGATTCTGCTGGGCCTCTAAGGAATTTATATATGAATTATTGAACTTTTCGAGTGCTGTGCCTGCACTGTTAGCCGCAACTTCTGTTAATTCAAGGGTTTTGTTATAGCCTTCCATTAACGCAATGAATCTATTTTGCTGTCTGGTGCCAGAAAATGCTTTTGCAATCGCCGCCTGCTGAACAGATGAATAGCCATTCCAGCTCTGCGCAACCTCATCAATTACTGCTTCAAAATTTCTGAATTCTCCCTCCGCATCTCTTAACCGGATATCCAATGTGCCCAGAACAGACTCAACATCCGACAAATCTTCTCCGTCATCGTCAACGAACCGGCCGATCTTAACATCCCTGTAACGAGATAGCAGCGTGTTCATGAACGTACCGACTGTTTCCGCACTTTGTTGCGTCTTATCTTGTACTGTACCAATCATGGCCGCCAGCTTATCAAATGAAACACCTGCCACATCAGCGGATGAAGCACAGTATTTTAAGGCCGTTGCAATATCCCCAGAGCTTGTTGCCGCAGCCATATCAATCGCCACCATTGAATCTAATGCCTTACCGACTTCATCAATCGACATTTCGTAGCCGTTCATGACTGCCAGAAGATCTTCTGTTGCTTCCGATGAGTCTAACTGACCAAGTTTGGAAAGCATGATGGAATCTTTTATTAGGACTTGCGCCTCACTCATTGTTTTACCAGCTCTTAGATAGTCATCGGCAGCAGACGTGATCTGCGTTGTCGTACTGCTTAAATTTTTCGCCAGTTTGTTGTAGTCATTTACTAATGTACCTACAGATTCCCTGGATTGACCCGTGGCAATGGATAAATCTGTAACAGCTTTGTCTATCTCTTGTATTGACTGTTTTGCATTTTGACTTGCTTTGTTGATTTCTCGCAACACCATTAAATAGCCAGTCATAGCCAGCTTACCGCTTGAAAAAGTTTCACCAATGGTACTTTTCAACTTACCAAACAGAGAGTTGCTATTGCCAACAACATTATTCATTTGCCGCATACTATCAGTCGCACTATTTATGCCTTTGCTGTCTATGTTAATTTTAATGTTTTCTTTTCGCTTACCCAAATTCTTTAATTGTTTATTCAGTTGGCTTTCGTCAAGCCAGGGGATTATTCTAATTTTTTTAGCCATCAATTCCTCCGTTTCTACTTAACATCATAACCTCTATTTTTTAACCCTTTCTCCAACGCATTATCAATTTTGTCAGTTTCTTCCACCTCCTCTATTGTTTTGTCCAAAAACGGCCTTTCCAAAGTAAATTCACCAGGATAATCATAAAAATAACCGCCAGAATGTTCTCCTTCATTAATTAAATCTGCCAAACCTTCTCCATGATTGTATGTACCGTAATCATCATTAAACTCCGTCACGTTATCTACTTCAAGCTCCATGTTTTTCACTGTCCCGACTATATTTTCAGGATCATCAATGCCTCCATGCGCCCTACGTTTATAAATGCTCGGCGTATAAACACCAAAAACATCATCTCGAACATGCTCCATCTCAATATTTTTTACTTCATCCAACACCTCATCTGCAAGCGTGTCTTCAATATCGGAACACAAATCTTTCAATAATGCACCAACATCATCATATATATCTTTTTGGTTCAAAAACAATCTACTCATATCTCTACTCTAAAAACCATACTGCGACAAATAATCAGAAATGCGTTTTATAGTTTTTTCGGAAAAATTTAATTGGCCTTTTTTCCATTTATAATAAGAATCTGGCGTTAATTCAATTTTTCTGCAAAAAATGGTTATTGGCATATCAAACTCCTCAATAAACTTTTGCACACGATCTCTTAACATAGTCAATCCTCCCTTCTTTAATCAAAAATAAAGAATCTCATCAATAAAGTTGAGATTCTTTACTATTTGCATCTATGTGTCTACATTTATATATATAAAAAATTATGACATAATGCACGTTTTTCATGCAATTTTATCAAAAAAAATATTATGTCTTCTATCTGATTTAGTTATCACTCTTTTACACTTTGGCATTATGTAGCACACCATTTTTGCCTCATCGCAAAAATAAAAATTTTTATACCCTTCATACACCAGTAAATTCTGCCGCAGAATTTCACAATTAATAGCGTGTTTGATGTTTTCATTTTTCCAAAAACGTATTTTTAGGATTTCTTCATTTAGTTCTGCTTCCCATATCTGGCTTTTGCCACATGTAAACCGATCAATGACTTCATACTGCCTTTTTAATTCTGCTATTTTGACAGTTTCGGACATCCTATGATGGTCAAGAAGGGTATAAACTATATTGCTAATCAATTGATCATATGGAATATCACTATCAATTACATCTAAATTACCAGAAATCAAATTGATCATATTATACTTTTTTCTGCCTTTAACCAACGATAATACCGGAATGATTGTATCGGAATGTCTTTTTATTTGTTTCAGAAAAAATTCTTGATTTTTTACTATGCTCATATGATATAAATAACATAACTTGTAAATAAACATATTCTCCCTACCGAACAGTTTGAAATATTGTTTATTCTCTAATTCCTGAAGTTCACAACGCCCAATCCGATAATTCAGCGTGTACAACAAATGGTCAATCAATCTTTGCTCTATTATTTTCATATTTACTGATATATTAGTTGGTGCAATTATTTTTCCTGTATGCTCATATATTAAAGTTTGTAACTCTTTCTGCGTTACTAAATGCAAACATCCGTCACCTTCGCTTATAAAGACCTTCTCGGACGCCAAGATAGTGTCAATGATTGCTTGTATTTCATATGAATCCCGCTTAAACAAGCTATATATACTATTCCTATGTTTTCTTATCCATTCCAGTATATCCGCATATATTATAAGTCTCATTTCCTCCCTATAGTCACTCCACCTTTCGTTTTCTTGATATTCCCACTCCTTCATTACTGGCTGATCAAATAAGCTGCCTTGCGCTAAATCATCTTCCACAAATATATCCCTATATCTTTTAGACTGTTCCACATTTATTTTCACGATAAAAAAATAAGAAATATTTTTTAACAGTGAAACTCCATCTATTATTGGAATATTGTTCCTTTTTCCATTATAGATAACACATCCATTATCATCTAACTCTGTTTGAAATAATTCAACAACAACCTCTTGCATTATTTCCATAAATTCGGAAATATTATATTTCCCATAATAATATTTATTGCTTGTTTGCAAAAAATCATTAGCGTATGTCCTTTTCATTTTGGAAAGCATCTTATTCAAAATGTCCAATGAAAATACTACATTATCATTTTTTAAATCTGTTTCTCTGTCATCACTTTCATACTCCCAAATTAACTGCTCCATATCTGGATTTAATGTACTATCAAAGCTTTTCATATCGCCTATTTGTTCTATCTGCCAATCTTGTTTTTTAAATAAATGATTCAATACACTTTTATCTCCTGATTGGCATCTAAGGAACCAACTATAAATTAAATTTAGTTCTTCATTATTTATATTTTTACCTATTCTAATCACTCTCCATTTCTAATGAATTTTTATATTCATATTTACACTTATTACTTTTACTTTTTGTTGAAGTAATTGCCTAAAACAGTTGCGAGACTTGCTTAAAATGCAAATCTAATAAAAATGAAATCAGTGTTTCATTTACATAGCAATTAATATCCCATACATATTTTGTTTTCATTTGCACATACTAGTACTAAACATCATAAACACAGAGGATTATATGTCGCGTAAAGAGCAGTTAAATCTTCGTATAATATTAATAAACGCCATAATCGGTGTATATCAGTCAATGCCCCATCAGATAGGGATTTCCAACAAAGATATCCAAAATACACTTGAAGCCTTAAATATATGGAAAGAAGAAACGGAAATCCTTCTAAGTAATGAGACTGATTAATAAACAAATAAAGTCATTTGCACTCATTATTTTGAATTATCGTTATTACGTTTTTTTCACCTCTTTTTTTAATATCTTTTTTACATCTCCTCTCTTAAGACTCACCCCTCTCAAACCCTTGATTTTACTGGGTTTCTTTTTCAATTTGTGGAAGGGCACCTTCCACAAAATTATTTAACTGGCAATTTTATTTTGATATTCTAAAGTCATTTTTATCCATGAATTTAGCAAATTTCGCATTCTAATCGACGGTATGTAAATATTTATCTTTTCTCCCTTACGGATCCGACTTCTCCATACCCACTGAATCATCTCAGACAATCCATATAAATCTTCATTTATATCAACACCTCGCTGTTTAAAAAACTGCGCAATCCCTGGATGCAGATATACATTTACGCAATATGCCAAGTTATATGTATCAGCATATTTATTCGTTGACCTGCAATTACAACTTACAAACTGATTAGAGTATCCTTTCCCTTTTAATTTAGTCCGATAATCTTTAAAAGTTGTCCACATGATCGTTTCTGATCTAGCATTTACAACACGCGAGAAATAATTATATATATTTCTCTTTATTTGGCGTATGTTTTCTTGGTTCATCCTAGCTTTAAACCATGTTGCAGATAAGCCATTCATCTTTTGATTGATATTCTCGTTCATTTTCCCCGTATATATATTGATTTTATCCGCATAAACGGATGTATCAGGAATAAAAAAGTCTGTAAGACAATACTTATTTTTTTGTATCTGAATACTTTTTTTATCATACTTTATGCCATATAAATCAAAATAAGCTTTTAAGATACTGGCTTCAAATAAATAAGTTAATATGTATACTTTGTCAAACAATGTAAATATTTCTGGCGGATATCTCCACAATAAAAGTTTCTGATTTATACATATCAGGCTTCTATTATCTGCTAAAAACTTGATTTCATTATACCTCGTATCGTAATCCAGTTTTTCTTTGTTCCAAATCACGAACCCATCTTTGTCAACTGTAACACAGCCACCGTCTTCAAGTAACTTTAGATCATCATTATGAATATCAATATCATTGTAAGGCTCAATCACGTTTAAAACCTCATCTAAAATCAATGTATAGTGTCCATTTATTAGATTCTCTCTGCTTTCGGCATCAAAGTGTCTAAATAATTCATGTGTAGAAGCTATATCTGACTGACAAGCTAACAGATCATTGATTGATGCAAGTTTTCCATTCCCTTTATTTACAGGCTGACTGAATTTTCTGTTTGTGCCATTGATGATCCTTTCTACTTCATCTAAGAATGGCGTTATGTATAGGAAATTTTCGTATGGATTATCATTTATATGTTGAATACTCCAACTGGTCTTTCCAGATCCCATCAGACTATCAATCACCGTGATTGTGTTTAATTTCTTTTCATTAATTATAGATAATTCCTCCGTTTCTGTTACTTTTTGATAAGTTGAAAATATCACTACTATTAGTTTCTATTTTTTTACTCAATAAAAGTTGAAAATAATCGTCTCGACTGAGACTACGAGAATTTGTAGACATACAAATCTAATAATAATTGAATAATTATAATATCATCTATTTTACTTCTATCTTATCCTCCTATCATATTACTTCCATCTCCTTTCCATTTTTTAAATGTTATATGGTCTATTTTGTTTTTGCCGTCTCTACCCTCCATTTGCATTTAAAAAATACTCTTTGAAATCCATACAATTTATAAATACTTATAAACACTAATTACTTTTCCTAAACGTTAGTATAGAACGTTTGTTCTGTTTTGTCAATGCCTTATTACGAACATTTGTTCTGGAAAGACATTGCAGCTTTACTTTATAGTGAATATATCAACAAAAATGAATGCAACAACTTATACCAAGTCATAATGTGACCTTTCAAAATCTTATTTAAAAATATATAGCAAAATGAAAACAATCGCTCTCTTTACCAAGAAACATACAGTTATATTCACCTCTTCTTGTTCCTATCTGATTAATCGTCTGGACTTTATAAGCAAGATCATAATTATACTTTAAATCTTTCGTCTTTGCTGGTTCTTTAGACCTTACTAGGAAAGGAAAATAAACCAATTTTTTCTCATCTACTAGAGGATAAGCTCCTTTTCCTGTACCCAATTGGATTAATTGCGAAAATGATTCCACGCAATTAAACCAGCCTATTACAAATGCAGCTTTGCCATTTCTATCTGAATCAATTGTATCCATAATCCAATCAAAATCTTGCTGAAAAACGCACCAATTTTTACTGCATGACCTTGTATCAGATGAACTTTTCCAGTTTTTCAAGTATTTAACTTCCATCTTAAAACCATGTGGATTCACATATAAATCATGATTTATTTTCTGCGCTTTTTTTGCCCGACTACTTTCTCCAACTGTATAATGTGCACTTTGCTTAAATGGATATCCTATTCGGACTACTATATCCGTTTCGTTAAAGTGCTCATCCGCTTCCTTTTTTAATTGTTCCTTTCCGTATCCTTTATACAATATATTAAATTCATCAATAATGAACAAACAGGTTGCAACAAGATATTGATCTATAGTTGGCTCTTTCACGTTTAACCTCCTTTGATTTAGTTCTTGACATCATTATTTGCCTTATGGCATTTTATATACTGTATAAATTTACCATATACTACTTTAAACAAAGTTGAAAGAAATTATTTTTTTAATTTAAAGACTCAGTTAAAATAAAAAATCAAATTTATAAAGTGGCTATCTCTTATGCAGTGAAAACGCATAACAGGCAGTTAGAACACAAAAACCAGAATATTTACCAGAGTTGATATGCCTATTTCCGCCTCTACTATTAAATATTTTTTA
This sequence comes from uncultured Acetatifactor sp., assembly GCA_947631615.1. GTDB lineage: Bacteria > Bacillota > Clostridia > Lachnospirales > Lachnospiraceae > Acetatifactor. The sequence continues at coordinate 7,864 of CANRLX010000006.1, read as the reverse complement.
GACATAACACTTTACAACACACATCGAACAGGAACACTCCAGCACTCTTTCATCTTACCTTAAACATTTAAATTCCTTGAAAAATCAACGTTTTCGACATTTTAGAATCAAAATTCATAAATGCACTACTCTACTAGCTGCTTACCACTATATATGGTTGCATTTATTCCTACCATTTTACTAGGAATTGTTAAAACCCGAATCTAAAACCGAACATCGATTTTATGCCATTTTCATTTAACTTTTAGATTACTAAAAATCGCAAAATCTTTATATTTCCTAGCGTTTTACTAGGAAATAATGATATTAACACACTTCTACCGAACTCACTTGAAAATTGATATATTGGTGTATCAGTTTTCATCCCAGTTTTTCCATATAATGCCAAAAAATCAACATTTTTAAGTTTTTTTGTCGAAGGTAAAAATCATTCCCGAGGGCGACATTTATAGACTTGTCATCAAGTCAATTTTCATTCATAAATAGCATATCTACCGACGGAAGTTAGATAAAGTAATAGAAAAAATTTTTCGATCCGCCCTCAATATTGCGACTAAAAATAGTTGCACATTGTGCTTGTATGTGCTATACTCATAAAAAGGAGAATATTATGAGCAAGAAGGATAAATTATTGGAAAGACTACTAAAGAAACCAAAAGATTTTACTTTTGATGAAATGAAGTCTTTATTATCATATTTTGGATATGAATTAAAACCAGGTGGAACAGGATCGGGGGTCAAATTTATCAAAGACGGAAGTAATGATGTGATAAACTTCCATAAACCGCATCCAAGCGGAGTATTAAAAAGCTATATATTAGACCAAGTAATAGAAAAATTAAGAAAGGATGGTTTATTATGAGTAATCTTTTATCATATAAAAATTACAATGGGACAGTGGAATATTCTAAGGAAGATGATTGCCTTTTTGGAAAAGTTGTTGGGATAAAATCGTTATTGTCTTATGAAGGTGATTCCATTCGAGAATTGGAACAAGATTTTCAAAATGTAATTGATGAATACCTAGATGATTGCAAGGAGCGAAATGTGAAACCAGAGCAACCTTACAAGGGAACCTTTAATGTGAGGATTAGTCCAGAGCTTCATCGAGATATTGCTGTGTATGCAATAGAGCATGGTAAAACATTAAACGCAGCAGTTGAGGAAGCTATTGGAAATATGGTTGGAATATCTTAATAGTTACTCAATTTATTTGATAAAATAATTATTTCGATACCGTATCAAGCTGAACCTGCTAAAAGTACTGTATCTGACCATAATGGATATTATAAAGAAATGGACTATGCCCATCCGTAACTGGAGGCAGGTATACGGTGAGTTGAGTATCATGTACGAGGAGCGTTTACCGGAATAAAACAAGTCAGGAGCTCTGTCAATCCATCCGATGATCAGGCGGGTGCTCTTGACAGGGGCTCCTGTTTCTGTTAATAATATAAGCAAGGGACAAACGGTTGATAATACCGTTCACCAAAGGGTTTTGGGAGAAGGACACTCCAGATATGGGATGCCACTTCGCTATAAAGAGATGAATATTCTCATATGATAAGAAAGAAAAGGTGATTTTTGATAAAAGTTAAATCGTCAAGAGGTAAAAATACTTCACAATCTATTTTAGAAATCACACAGAAACAGGCAAAAAATAATATCTGTATATCAGATCAAATAACGCAGCAAGAAAAAGAGAATTATATTGCTGATATGTTGGTTCACACTTTATATACAAATGATGTAAATTATCAAGAGTGTTACAATATAATCAAATTATTTAAAGAAAAGATATTGGGGAATGTTGCTATCTAAAATATTGAAGGTTGAGATGTAAAATTAGAGAATATGAAATAGCGTAAGCATACACCATAAAAGAAATTTTTCAAAAAGATGTTGACAAATAATCTTGAGGATGTATACTATACTTAGTAGATTTCCTTATGGTTTTACATTTGGGTTTCTAATCATATTCTTATATGGTTGGTAATTTTAAGGAGTTGTCTACGGACTTGGAAAGTATCCATAACAGGATACTTTCTTTTTTTATCTCCTTATTTAATAGACAAAGCAGCCTTTAATATTCTGCGATTAAAGGCTACTTTTATGTGTTTAAACGACTTCTCTTCTACCACCTATTCCCACACTAAACTCATTATTATAACATTGACGAAAGGACAAATCTATGGAAAATATTGAATTACAAGAAAAAACTGCTATTCAAAACGAACAGCAGTCAAGAATAAAAGGCGAAATTATTAATGCTATCATTGATATTTTTGTCAGAAACGAAATGGTAATTGCGGATGCAAAAGAAATATTGCGACAGACATCTAATATGTTAGAACGTCAAAAGGTATCTAATACATCTTTTGGTTGGATTGATGCAGCTAATATTAAATAGGAATATTTATGCAAGAAAATATTTTCAGAAAGGAATAATATTATGAATAAAATTATTTTTAATCTAAAACAGCTACTACCTTTAACTTATTACTCAAAATACAGAATCCAGACTGGAGAAAAACAACTCGCAATCTGGACTCAGTGGTTTGGTAAGCCATTTAATATTAAGAGATACACATTAGCGGATTAGTGAAATTCTGTACCGCTGCATTTAGGGCAAGGAGGCATTGTATCAGAATCGTCATCTAATACTACTACTTGCCCACAATTATTACAAGTATATTCCCCTTTTCCTGGCTTTTCCCCTGTACTTGGCATATTTGTTTCCTCCTTTGTAATTTTTATGATATTATAACATATTTTACCATTTAACAATAGTCGGAACTGATGTTCGCATATTTTAGAAAGAGGTGATTATGAGGTATTGTATGGGAAAGAAAAAAATTAAACAACTCAAAGAAAAGAATAATATAAAAAATAGTTACTCAAATCAAACAGATATTATTAAGATGGAATCGGATATAGTATTATTAGATAAATATGGTAATATAATTGATACACATGTTTGTGAACCAGAATTAATAGAACTATGGGTTTAAATCGCATCAGGAGACTTACCATTCGTCTCCTGTAGTCTTTTCATTATGAGTATTATAATTTTTTTGCAAAGCATAATATATAGCATCGTTTTCATAATTTAATGAATTTGATGTACATAACTCGTCAAAAGTTACAATATGAAAACGATCTTTCCCAAAATTGTCTTTTTCTAAAATATTATGCTGTTCAATATATAAAAGTATATCACGTACACAATCTTTATTAAGTTCCATAACACAATTCCTCCTGAAAGTGAGATGATAATATGAAAACACTAAAACCACTTGATGATAATGTTTTCTTCGATACAATTTATCGAAGCAATAAGGTTATGCCAACAATAGATTTAATAATAAATATACTAGAACAAAACCAATGTACATTTAATGAAGCAGATGTGATACTGTATTTATTGGCAGATACAGTACAGGAAATCCGAGAACATAAAGAATATGAAACATATGATGATTATTTTCTAGGGCAAAAAACAGCTTGCATGGATAATGTCCCTGTAAAAATATTAAAGCACAAGAATGAAAACTAAAACAATCCTATTTTGTATTCATGCAGCATTATAGCATAATTTGTAAAAAATAAAATCCTGAATGTTTGTTTTGTATTTAAAAATCACTGTTACAATATGATGTCTGCCTTATTTATGGATTGCAACGACTACATGGTGTATACCCTTGGCTAATAGCACTACTTTTAGAAATTGGAATCTTGCTTTTTCTAAGATAACTACAACTGCCTCTGTGATATTTATTGCCTGTTTTAGTAATATATACTTGTGTTGATGTTGATTGACTACTAGAGGACGATTCATTATAACTTGAACTATTGCTTGACGAACTTGTAGATAGCACATTACTAGATGATTTGTATGTATTAAGTTGAGTTTCTAAACTCTGGTTCTTGGCAAGTAGCGTATCGTAATCTGATTCTAAATCATTGTATTTTGAACTCAAATTATCATATTGAGATTGCAGCTCATTATTTTGAGCTGATAATTCATCATATGAATCTCGATATGTTTGTATTTGTTCTATTTCTGCGTTTAATTCAGATATAGTAGATTCATACTGACGAATTGAAGATTCACAATCTTCTACTCTGCCATTTAAAGTAGAGATAGATGCCAATAAATCATTATTATAACTTTGCAATTGATTGTTTGTTTCTACGAGCCATTCAATGCGTTCATTAATAATGCTGTTTGATTTCTCATAATTAAAAAACGCAACACATAACATTACAGTAGATATAATGAGAAAAAATAGAATAATATAGTATATTCTTGCTATCTTAGGTTTTGCCTTTGTAGTTTTATGACCCATTAGTAAATACCTTTATTATAATTTATTTTTAGGTTATTTAGAAATCACTACCACACTTATTACAGCGGAAATTTTATTTTTCCCTTTTACCAATGACAACTTTATCAATAATAACTTCTGGGATGTCTCTTAAGATTTTGTTATTTTCCCAACTACAAGACCTTGTATAAGTAATTTACGATTCGATGGTATGTCTATTGGTGGGTATTCGCTTTTGTTTAATGAAATTATGGTTTCTTTCTTTTTATTTTTACTATATTTTTTAAACAAAGTGTCTCCGTCATAAAAGAATATTCCTAATTGTCCACTATTTAATGTGTTTTGACTTTTTACAAGAAGTATATCTCCTTCATGATAATCAGGCTCCATACTATTACCAGTTATCATTACAGCAAAATCAGCCTTTCTATTATCTGTTGTAATTTCAGTATATGTTGCAGTAGCATCTCCAATAAAGTTGCCATGTCCTGCGGATACAGGGAAATCATATAATCTAATTACTTTCAGATTGATATTCTCTACTTTGCCAAAGAGATAATCATTAGCCATTTGAATTCTGTTTCTTACATAATCAACATTATCTGCACTTTTTCCACAATAAGTATAGAACTCTTCGTTTTTGCATAAGTTTAAAAATTTTTGATATATATCTGTAGGTATTGTTTTTAAATTATTTGCAAATGCAATCATTACTGAGTCTAGGACAGAAGCATTTAATTTACTTTTTACATTAAAGGGTTTGTCGCCAAGATGTATAATTATATCATCTACTACCGTTTCAAATAATAATTTCTTTTTTAACAGTTCGTTTCCCTTCATATAACGTATTGTTGGTGTAGACATATAATCAGAAAGAAAATCTTTCATAGGTCTATTATAATTTTTTAAATTGTCATAAAGCGCAAAAAATCTAAGAATTAATTCGACATCTCTTTGGCGACATATATCTTCATCACTTGTAAATATTTTTCTCCAATTAGGGTACTTATTTAATTCTAATAAAAAATCATTAAAAGAACCTGAATAGATACAATTTCTTATTTCTTGTGCATGAAGAATTGTCCCGTTTTTGTTTAACCTTTCAAATATGTAAAATATACCTCTTAAATCTTTAGGATTTTTTAATGTAATATATGTTATAGGTAATGTTTTATCAAGAAACTCTTTTTTCTCTTTTTCTGAGAAATGCTCAAAATCTAAATTTTCCCAAGGACTTCCTGTTGGCAATCCTTGTAATTTAAAATTGATAAATTTTTGCTCTTTTGATGTAACCTCATCCGGTTTTATCGCACCAATAAAATATAAAATTGTCTTAATTCTTTGTTGTCCATCAATAATTAAGTTATTACCATTTTCATCAACTAAAAACATTAAAGTAGGTATCGGCAATCCTAACATTAACGACTCGATAAACTCACAAGCTTGTTTGGGATTCCAAACAAATTTCCTTTGATATTTTGGTATTTGTAATGTTTTATCTTCCCAATCAAGACGCAATGATTTTATATTAGGAGTTTTATCCTTTGTATCAATATGGAAAATGTATGAATTGATTTCCTCGTCTGTTTCATTTTCAACAAATTCATCATTTGTCATTTGCCTTACCTCACTATTAATTTATAATATTTTTTCTAGTTGCTTACCATGTATAACCACAATATTTACATTTGTATTTATTTTGCAGCATGATACTACCTAGAATTCACTACCACAAGTATTACAATGCCATTGCTTGTGCCTTTTAGTACCAAATACCCCAAAAATCGCAGTATTTACTACTTTAGCAGTTGTAGAGATTTTAGAAACAAGTCCAGATCCGCAATACGGGCAGACTACGGGGTTTGCCAGTGCTTGTTGTAATCTTCTATTATATGCCTCTGTTTTCTTTCTTTCTACTTCAGAATCAACAAACTCGCTCCCCATGTCTTTCATTTCAGCACCACATCTTGGACAAATTGTTGAATATTCTTCTGCTTTATTAAAAAACTCCATCTTATTGCAGTTAGGACACATAAAACAGATTCTTTCATAAAACATAGCATTTACACTCCTTTTTTCTAAAGTATACCTTTTAAGAAGGTATAATGCAAGTGTATATCCACAATACACACAAAAAAAATAGTACGATATTCAGAACAATAACAGGCGAAGCAACAGGAGCGACAAAATCTATTGGTTTATTTGGAAAGTCTGTAAATGAACTAAAAAGTATTCTTTCTTCTGTAAAAACAAATGGAATACTAGATACATTCTTTAATAAATCAACAATTGATAAAGGTGTAATTGAAAAATATAACAGGGATATTGAAATAGCAATTGCTAACAATGCGACCATGGTAGAAAAACAAGCAATTATGCAATCTGCTATGGATGGCACAAATAAAGCAACTGCGCGATTAATAGCGAGTACAAACGGCGCTACTGTAAGTACAGAAGCATTAGCAGCGGCTCAAGAGCAATCAACTATAAAAGCTAAAGCACAACAAGTTGCACTTAAAGGACTCGCTATCGCTGGCAATATGTTTGTTTCATGGGCTATTTCTAAAGGTATAGAACTCGCAGCAAAAGCTATTAACGATTATATACATAGTTTAGAAATTGCCAAGGAAGAATTAGAAAAGGCAAATAGCAGTTTAGAAGAGATCAATTCAGAATTAAAGACTACTGCAAGTAGAATTGATGAGCTAAATGCAAAAGAGAATCTTACCTTAGTTGAAGCAGAAGAATTACAAAAATTAAAGGAAACAAATGCAGAGCTTGAAAGAGAACTTAAAAATCGAGAAGCAATAGCAAAGGTTAAGGGAGAGGAAGCTAATAAAGAAGCTCTTTTGTACTTCGATCAATCTTCTGGATCATTTGCAGATTTCTTTTTAGCACAATTTAAAGAAGATATAAAAAGCGGAGATTTCTTTAGAGCAAATTCGTTATATGAATCAACATCCCCTAGATTTAATAATAAAATAAATGAGGCGGAATACTATCTCGATACTGTTGAAAAACTAAAACAAAGTCTTTCAGAAATAGATGATGTAGATAGCAAAGAATATGAACGAATTGAAAATAATTTAGATGATCTATCCCTTAAACTTGCTGACATTATAGAAGACTTCATGGAAAAAGACGATCTCTTCATCGTGTAATTATGTTCGTTTTGGTTTTCTCCCATAATATTATTCCTCCTCTTCAATCAACCCACAGTAAATATCACATCATCTTCATTGATATAAAGTTGTCCATTGTGGACAATGCCGTTTATACAGCAACATTCCGCATTCAGATCAACAAAACATATTCCTTCACCTGTAAATTCCTTATGTTCACCCTTCTCCCATGCGTCAATATCCGTCAAACTGTAATCAGAAGATATATGCTGTCAGTGTGGGGTGTGGAAAGCACCCCGAAAGAAAGGAGCAGGATAGAATGAAGAACAAGGACAGTTTAAAAATCACAGCACTTTACGAGAGATTGTCAAAAGACGATGAGCAGAACGGGGAAAGCAACAGTATCACAAACCA